>JBEVGZ010000374.1:0-2678 GCA_040511515.1 Microterricola sp. | reverse complement strand
GGACGGCCTCCCACTGTCGGCTGGGAGCGTGTCTGCGGCAGTCGAATCCGCCGCCGAGTGCTCCATGTGCCGCGCCTCGAAGCGGTGCAGTAGCTTCTTGCCGAGCAGTACCAGCAGCAGGAACGCCACGATGATCCCGACGAAGATGTAGCCGGCGAAGTGCAGTCGTTCGGAGAGTTCCCGGTAGCTGCCTGCCGCCACGGAGCCGACGGTGACGTAGGCGAACGCCCAGATGATGCAGGCCGGAACCGTCCAGCGCATGAAGGTGCGATAGCGCATGGCGCTCATTCCGACGGTGAGCGGAATCAGGGAGTGCAGCACGGGGAGGAAGCGCGACACGAACACGGCGATGCCTCCGCGCCGTGCAAGGTAGTGCTCAGCACGCTGCCAATTGGTTTCGCCGATCTTGCGCCCGAGCCAGCTGCGGCGGATGTGGGGGCCGAACCAGCGGCCGAGCGCGAAGCCGATGCTCTCGCCGGTCAGTGCGCCGGCCACGACCGCCGCGACCATCGCCCAGTACTCCACGGGCGTCGAGATCGCGGTGCTGGCGACGATGACGATGGTGTCGCCCGGCACCACGAGGCCGACGAGGATCGATGTCTCGAGCATGATGCCGATCCCGGCCAACACGGTGCGCAGCAGCGGGTCGACGCTTTCCACGGTGTTCAGCAGCCAGTCGAGAATCTCGTTCACCTGCCCGAGCATAAACGGTCAGGATGCGCGCCCGCTGCGCCTCAAACAGGAGCGGGCGCACCGGCGAGGGCAGGGGCGATGCCGAGGGCGACGCCGAGCAGCACGGATGCCGGAATGCTGACGATCAGCGCGGCAGCGCTCAGCGCGAGCAGGCGCGCGAACGGGGGGAGCGGTGCGTCCGGCCGCAACAGGCGGGACACGCGCACGCCGAGGGGGGTGCGGGCGGCATCCGCGGGGTGCTCGGTGCGTGGCGCCGCCCCGCCGAGTTCACCGCTCGCGCTCGGCTGCGATGTGCCGACCAGCGCGATCGCCCTGGCGAGCGTGTGCGGGTCGCGCTCCTTCTTCGCATCGTCGTCTGCGAGCATCTCGACCAGCTGGCCGACGGCATTCTCGGCGCGGTTGGCGATCGGGAACCATGGCAGGGCGGCGTGCCAGGCGCGGAAGGCCAGCAGCACGAGGTGATGGAACTGACGCAGGTGCGTGCGCTCATGCGCGAGCACCGCGTCGAGTTCGGCCGGCTCGAGCAACTCGATCAGACCGCCGGAGAGCACCGTGACGGTGTGCACCCCCGGCACGCAGTAGGCGATCGGCGTCGGATGGTCCAGCACGCGGGTGCGGGGTTGCTCCGGGAGCGGCGAGCTGAGCAGTTCGACGGTCGCGCGGTGGCGCCGACGGCTGCGCTCCGTGCGTACCGCCGTGCTGATGAGGTTCAGCAGCAGGTGGACCCCGAGCAGCACGGCCCCGCCGATCGCGACGATGTTGACGATGGCGAACTCTGCCGGGATCGGCCCGCTCATGAGGCTGGCGATGAGGGCGTGGATGCCGCCGGCTTCGCCGTCGAGCGGGGCGAGGCCGAAGCTCAGCAGCGCACCGATCATCGCCAGTCCGCCGCCGAGCGCGATCGCCTGCCAGAGCGCCAGCGCGGTGCCGGGCGCGCGGGACGGCCAGCGGGCGGCAGAGAGCCAGAGCGGGATCGGCCAAGCCAGCGCAATGGCGAGCAGCGCCAGAATGGCTGCGGAGGTGTACACGGGGCTGGGTTTCGGCGCTACCCGGCGGGCCGCGACGCGAGCAGCGCGCGCAGAGTCTCGGCCTCGCTGGCGCTCACCTGGCCGACGAAACGCGCCAGCGCGGCATCGCGGTCGGGCGCGAGCTCGAGCACCTGGTGCATCAGGTTCGCCGTGTGCTCCTCGCGAGTGTTCACCGCGAAGTAGCGATGCGGGCGTGAAACGCGGCTGCGCGACACGAAACCTTTTGCTTCCAAGCGGGAGAGCACCGTCAGTAGGGTGGTCGTTGCATGCTCTTTGCGCGGCGATTCCGCCTCAGCGTTCAGGAGGCGTTCGCCGAGTTCGGGAGCGGACAGTCCGTCATGGGCGTCCCACAGGGCGTTCATGATCGATCTTTCCAAGACCCCGAGAGTGTTCATGATTCAAGATTACCGCTCGTAACTGAAAATGTTCTACGCTCTGTAGAAGTTGCGAGTTCTACGCAGTGTAGAAGTCCGTTGAGGGGAGCCCCCGTGAACGAGATCCTGGACCCGCTTGCGCTTGCGCGCTGGCAATTCGGCCTGACCACGATCTATCACTTCCTGTTCGTTCCGATCACGATCGGTATGGTCACGACGACCGCGATCTTCCAGACTGCCTGGTACAGGACGGGGCACGTCCGCTACCTCCAGCTGACCAAGTTCTTCGGCCAGCTCTTCCTCATCAACTTCGCCATGGGCGTCGTCACCGGCATCGTGCAGGAGTTCCAGTTCGGCATGAACTGGTCGGACTACTCCCGCTTCGTCGGTGACGTCTTCGGCGCACCGCTGGCATTCGAAGGCCTCCTCGCCTTCTTCCTCGAGGCCACATTCATCGGGCTCTGGATCTTCGGCTGGAACAAACTGCCCGAGAAGCTGCACCTCGCGACCATCTGGGTCGTGGCGACCGGCAGCATCCTCTCGGCCTATTTCATCATCGCGGCGAACGCCTTCATGCAGAACC
>JBEVGZ010000373.1:0-6068 GCA_040511515.1 Microterricola sp. | reverse complement strand
GTGGTCTGCCGGTAGTACGGCAGCTCCACATCTCGCCAGCCGTTCAGCCACAGGGCGCTGCCCGTGAAGCCCTCGCTTCCGGCCCCGGAGGATTCCGGCGACCGCAGCGGGGCGAACCCGCGCTGCACTGCGGCATCCTGCAGCATGGCCTCCCGAGGTGATGGCGCAGCCGCGGACGCCTCCCGCTGCCACGTCACCACGGCCGCGCCCGCCTCGACGGCCGTATCGATCACGCAGTCCAGCAGGGCGTCGACCGCGCCTCTGAGCTCGGCGTGGTCCCCGTCGGCGACGTATGCCCCGACGATCTTGCGCGCCGCCGTGGCCGGGCGTGCCGTCACAAGCGCGGCGGCGAGCAGTCTCCCGGCCGACTCGGCGAAGACTCCGGCGAGGCGATACCCCTGGCTGACGCGGCTCCACGCCGCTCGCTCGCGTTCCGGCAGACCGAGAGCGTCGGCTCGTTCGAGAATCTCGTCGCCGGTGACGATGTCGATCGTGCAAACGGTGGGGGCGGCGGAAGTCATGCGGTCCTTTCCTCGTGCAGCGAGGCGCGCAGCAATGCGCGCGTGTATGGGTGGCTCGGGCTGGTGAGAATCTCGGATGTCGCGCCGGACTCGATGACGCGGCCGTCCTTCATGACGTAGACGCGGTCGGTGATCTGCCGGATGACGGCGAGATCGTGGGACACGAAGAGGATCGACACCCCGAAGCGCTCGCGCAGCTCGGCCAGCAGATTGAGGATCTGCGCCTGCACGGAGACGTCGAGGGCGGAGACGGATTCGTCGCAGATCAGCAGCTCCGGGTCGGTGGCCAGCGCTCTCGCGATGGCCACCCGCTGTCGCTGCCCGCCCGAGAGCTGGTGCGGCCGCGCCGCGGCCAGCTCGGCGGGGAGCCCGACAGCGCTGAGCAGCTCGGCCACATCGGAGGCCGGCCGCTTCCCGACGGCCAGCGCCTCGGCGAGCATCGTGTCGACGCGCATGGCGGGATTCAACGACGAGTACGGATCTTGGAAGACGATCTGCACCGTGCGCGGGTCCCGCCCGCGCACACCGCGTGCTCGCCGGGCCCGCGCGCCAGTCGACGTCGCCGGGGTCCTCGGCGCGAACTCGATGCTGCCGCTGTCCAGCCGTTCCAGGCCGACGACGGCACGGGCAAGCGTGGTCTTCCCCGATCCGGATTCACCGACGACCCCAACCGATTCGCCGCGGCCGACGACCACGCTCACCCCGTCCAGGGCCTGCTTGCCTGCGAAGCTGCGGCATGCCGCGTCGACCCGCAGCAGAACATCGCGGGGTTCGGGAACCGGGACATCCTCCACGACGGTCGTCTCGGCATCCGTGAGCCCTCGGCCCCCGAAATCCGTGCAGCTCACCCACCAGCCGGGCTCAATGGTCGTGACGGCTGGATGTTCCGGGGTGCAGTCCGTGTGACCAGAGGCGCAGCTGTCGGCGCGGAGCGGCAGCGCCGCCAGCTCGGGAATCCGCCTGAGGCGCACCTCGGCCGATGGCTCTGACGCCCGCAGCCCTGCCGTGTACGGATGCGCCGGGTTGTCGAGTACGCGTTGCGCCGGCCCGAACTCCATCGCTCGCCCGCGATAGACCACCAGTACGTCGTCGGCGCGGCCGCGCACCAGGCCGAGGTCGTGGCTGATCAGCAGCACGCTCATCGCCCGTTCCGTCTGCAGGGTGCCGAGCAGTTCCAGCAGCTCGGCCTGGGTCGAGGCGTCGAGGGCAGTCGTCGGCTCATCGGCGATGAGCAGCGCGGGGTTCGCGGCGAGCGCCGCGGCGATCGCGACGCGTTGCCGCATGCCGCCGGAGAGCTCGACCGGGTATTGCCTGGCGACCCGTGCGGGCAGCTGCACCTCGGCGAGACTGCGCTCGACGGCCGACCGGAGCTCCGCCCGACTGAGCCGTGTGCCCCTGGCCCGGATGCTGGCCGCGATCTGCGCGCCGCAGCGGTGCACGGGGCTCAGGCTCGTGAATGGGTCCTGCAGCAGAAGGGCGACGGTTCCGCCGCGCAGCCCGCGCCACTCCGCCTCGGGGGCCGCGAGGTCGATCGTGAGATCGCCGAACGTGATCGTGCCGCTCGCGGAGAGTCCCTCGGGGAGCAGCCCGCTGATTGCCTTCGCGGTGAGGGACTTGCCGGAGCCGGACTCACCGATGATCGCGAGGCTCGCGGCATCCGGGACCTCGAAGGAGAGCGCCGACACGATCTCGGCGCCGTCGCTCCGGTGCACGCTCAAGTCTCTGACCCGGATCATCGGCGTCCACCAATCGTGAGTCGGGGCAGCAGCCAATCGCCGACGACGTTGATCGCGCAGGCCACCGCAATGATCAGCAGTGCGGGCGCGAAGAGCGCCGCCGGGTTGTCGGCCATGATCGCCCGCCCATCGGCCAGCTGCCTCCCCCAGTCCGCCGATCCGGCCGCAACGCCGAGGCCGAGGAAGGAGAGCGAGGAGAGCGCGACGATCGCCATGGCCGCATTCAGCAACATGTTCGTGACGGCCAGGGGCAGCACGTTCGGCAGGATGTGCCCGAACATGATCCGGCGCGACGACAGCCCGAGAACCTGCGCGGATTCCACATAGGGCAGTGCGGCCTGTTCCGTCACGGCGGCCCGCACGATGCGAATGTCGGATGCCGAGAACAGCACGATCAGGAGCGCGACGGTCCACCAATAGCCACCGCCGAAGACGCCGGCCACGACGATCGCGACGAGCACGACGGGTAGCGCGAGCAGCAGGTCCGACCAGCGGCCGATCACGGCATCCGTCACGCCGCGGTGGTAGCCGGCCAGACTGCCGAGCAGCAGCCCGAGGACGGCCGAGCCGAGCGCGATGCAGAACGGCCCGACGAGCGAGGAGGCGGAGCCGGCCACGCTCAGCAGAAGCACGTCGCGGCCGAGTTCGTCGGTGCCGAGGAGGTGCTCCGGGGTGCCGATGGGCAACCGGGCGAGCATGATGTCTTGCGCCAGCGCCTGCTCGCTCACGACCGGGCTGAGCAGCACGGCGAGCACGGCCAGCGCGAGCAACGTCAGAGAGACCGCAACGGATGCCGCCGGCCAGCGTCGTGCGGTGCGCCCGGCACGGCCCCGCCCGCCGAGGGCGCCTGCCACGACTCCGGATCGGGTCAGCGCCGCGCTCACGAGGCCAGCTCCCGGTGGCGCACCCGCGGATCGAGCAGCAGGTAGAGCAGGTCGACGGCCAGCGCGATCACGGCGATGACGGCGGCGATGGCGAGGGTGAGCGCCTGCACGACGGGCACGTCCTTGAACAACACCGACTCCTGCAGCAGCATGCCGACACCCGGAAGGGCGAACACCGTCTCGACGAGCACGGTGCTGCCCACCATGAAGGTGAGCACCAGCCCGGCTCCGGTGACGACGGGGATCGCCGCGTTGCGCAGCACGAGGCGCACCACCTGCGCGCGGGTCAGGCCGCGGGCACGGGCGAAGGTGACGTAGTCGCTCGTGAGTTCGCGCAGCGTCGCGGTGCGCGTGAGCTTGACGAGAATCGCGCCGAGGCCGATCGCGATTGTGGCGGCCGGGAGCATCAGGTGCCAGAGCGTGTCGGCGAGGCCGTCGCCGACGCCGTAGATCGGGAACCAGCGCAGCGCAACGGCGAAGACGTAGAGCAACAGCAGGCCGACGGCGAAGCTCGGTGCGCTGAGCCCGAGGATCGAGAATCCGGAGATGCCACGGTCCAGGGCGCCCCCCTGCCGGAACGCGCTGGCCGCGCCGAGCGGCACCGCCACGACGACCGCGAGGGCGAACGCGAGCCCGCTCAGCAGCAGGGTGACGCCCAGGCGATCCAGCAGCAGGGCGCCGACCGGCGTCTGATTGCGGATCGACGTGCCGAAGTCCCCGCTGACGACGCCGCCCAACCACGCGAGGTACTGCTCGTGGAGCGGCAGGTCCAGCCCGTACTGGGCTCGCACCTGGGCGATCATCTCCGGGCTGGTGTTCCTGATACCCAGCAGGTTCTTCACCAGGTCACCCGGCGCCAGGTAGAGCAGCAGGAAGATCAGCATCGAGAGCACGATGAGCAGCGCGAGGGTGCCCAGTATCCGCAGGGCGAGCACCCGCGCGAGCGGCGTCGCTCGCGTGGCGGTTGTTCGCGACACGTCCGTGACCGTCGTCTCGCTCAGCCGGCCCGGTAGAGGGCGGCCGGCCACGGGGAGAAGAACGCGAACGGGCCGTAGTCGTTCATGCCGAGATCGTTGGAGAACGCCGTCGCCGACTGCCCCCACCAGAGCGGCAGGTCGATGGCATCCGCCGCCTGCAGGGTGTTCGTCTCGATCAGCAACTCCGCCCGCTTCGCCTGGTCGGTCTCGACCGCGGCCTGCGCGAGCAGGGCGGCGATCTCGGGGTTCTCGTAGTGGGAGGCATTCCCCTCGCCGAGAATCCAGCTGCTCAGTTCGCCGGGATCGCCCGTCGTGGAGAAGTACCACATGAATCCGAGGCCGTGCACGCCGTCGGCGAGCGTCGTGTACCACTCCTCGAGCGGCACCTCTGTGACGGTGAGCGTCACGCCGATCTTCGCGAGGTTCTGGGCCAGTGACTGCGCGGCCTGACCGAGCTGTGGCCCGCTGGCCGGGTAGGTGATCTCGGCTTCAAAGCCGTCGGGGAACTCCGACTTCGCCAGCTCTGCGGCTGCAGCGTCGAGATCGAAGTCGTACTGCGGGACCGCGGCGAGTGCTTCGCGGGCTGCCGCCCCGTCGTACACGGAGGCGATCGATTCCGGGGTGATCAGTGCGGTGGCAACCTCGGCCTTGCCGCGGAGGAGCTTGTCGACGACGGCGTCCCGGTCGATGCTGTGGGCGATCGCCTTGCGCACGTGCTCGTCGCCGAACGGTGCGATGGCCGTGTCGAACTGCAATCCCACGTACGACAGATCGGGCGTGTAGCGCACCGCAGCGTTGTCGAGGTCCTCCCACTGGGCGGCCTGGGCGGCGGGAACGTTGAACGCCATGTCGACCTCGCCGGACTGCATCGCGAGCAGGCGGGTGTTGTCATCGGGGATGAACTCGATGCGCACCGACTTCACCGTCGGCACGCCGCCCCACCAGGTGTCCACGCGTTCGAAGCTCACGAAGGAGTCCGGAACGTACTCCGTCACCTTGTACGGCCCGCTACCGAGGATCAGCCCATCGCTGGTGCCGACCTTGCCCTCGTTCTCCTCCCAGAACGCCCGCGACGTGACGTAGAGGGCGCCCGACGTGCTCGTGGCCCACTGGAAGCTCACGCTCGGGCTCGCGAGGGTGATGGTGAGTTCGCGCTCCGCGGTCTGCTCTGCGCTCTCGATGCCCGCGAGCAGCCAGCTGAAGTTCGGAGACACCTCGGCGTCCTGCGCCTTCTCGATGCTGAAGATCACGTCATCGACCGTGACCGGGGTGCCGTCCTGGAACGTCGCGTCCTCACGCAGCTGGTAGACGAAGGTCGTGGCATCCGTCTGGGTCCAGGACTCGGCCAGCGCCGGCTGGATCGAGCCGTCTGCGGCGATCTTCACGAGGCCTTCCTGCGACACCGAGGCGACGTAGTAGTTGATGATGCCGGCCTCCTGGCCGACGTAGAGGCTGCTCACCGAGCCGGGGAGTGCGACTGTGACCTCGTCGATCTGGGCGCCCGTGTCGACGCCGGTGCCGGCGGGCGCGGACGGGGGTGTCGCGGTGCACGCGCTGAGGAGAAGCGCGGATGCCGCAAGGGCGGCGCCGGCCGCGAGAAGGCGGTGGCCTCGGGTGAAACGACGGAGCTGAATCATGGTGTGCACCCTCGATGTGATCGATGTGGAAACGAAGCAGGTCAGAACATTGCGTTTACTGTATATCTGCAAACGCTAAAAATGAATAGACACATTGCAAACCGTTACACAAGGACCGAAGAATGCTCGACGTTGCTCTGTCCGGTGCGCTGGGCGGAACCCTCGAACCACACAGGGCCCCGGCATCCGAAACCGGATGCCGGGGCCCTGCGTGAGACGCTCGTCGGCTAGTTGCCGCCGGCGCGACGCTTGTTGTACACGTCGAAGGCGACGGCCAGCAGGAGTACGAGACCCTTCACTGCCTGCTGCCACT
>JBEVGZ010000372.1:0-4574 GCA_040511515.1 Microterricola sp. | reverse complement strand
CCATCTCGATGGTCGGCGCCGGTATCATCTGGAAATTCGTCTACGACTACCGGCAGGCGGGCGACGAGCAGATCGGTCTGCTCAACCAGATCGTCGTCTGGTTCGGCGGCGAGCCCGTTCAGTGGCTGCAGACCTCGCCGATCAACACCTTCCTGCTCATCGTCGTCATGATCTGGATCCAGACCGGCTTCGCGATGGTCGTGCTCTCCGCGGCGATCAAGGCCGTCCCGGTCGAGCAGCTCGAGGCCGCCGAGATCGACGGCACCAATGCCTGGGAGAGGTTCACTAACGTGACGCTTCCCGGCATCCGCGGTTCGCTCGTCGTGGTGCTCACCACGATCTCCATTGCACCCCTGAAGGGGTTCGACATCGTGCGCACGATGACCGCAGGAAACTTCGACACGAGCGTCATCGCCAACGAGATGTACACGCAGGCATTCCGCGCGGCTGAACCGGGCAGGGGATCGGCGCTCGCGCTCGTGCTCTTCCTCCTCGTTCTGCCGATCGTCATCTACAACGTCCGAGTCATGCGCAAGCAGAGGGAAATCCGATGAGCACCACACCGATTGCCCCCACCACGGCCGACGCCGACGCGGGGAAGAAGCTCGCGAAGGGAGCCGACGCAGAAGTCGGCCCCAAGTCGCACCGGGTGAAGAGAAGGCTGACCTCCCGCGGGGCATCCATCGCCGCCCTGCTGATCGCGGTTCTCTGGACGATCCCGACCTTCGGGTTGTTCATCTCGTCGTTCCGGCCCGCTGAACTGATCCAGTCCACCGGCTGGTGGACGATCTTCCAGAACCCCGGGTTCACGCTCGACAACTACTCGGAAGTGCTGCTCTCCGCGTCGCAGTCGTCACCGCAGTTGGGGTCGTACTTCGTCAACTCCCTGGCCATCGCCATCCCGGCGACGATCTTCCCGCTCATCCTCGGGGCCATGGCCGCGTATGCCTTCGCCTGGATGAAATTCCGGGGCTCAGGGTGGCTGTTCATCCTCATCTTCGCGCTCCAGATCGTGCCGCTCCAGATGGCACTGCTGCCGTTGCTGCAGTTGTTCACTACCTTCCTGCGGCCGATCCAGAACACCCTGCACGAGCTCATCCCGATGATCCCGGAGCAGAACTACCTGCCGGTGTGGATCGCGCACACGATGTTCGGCTTGCCGCTCATCATCTTCCTCCTGCACAACTTCATCTCGGAGATCCCCGGTGAGGTGATTGAGGCGGCGCGGGTCGACGGCGCGAGCCCCGGGCAGATCTTCTTCCGGATCGTCCTTCCGCTGTCGCTTCCGGCCATCGCCTCTGTCGCCATCTTCCAGTTCCTCTGGGTGTGGAACGACCTGCTTGTCGCCCTGATCTTCTCCGGCGGCACGGCGGATGTCGCGCCACTCACCCAGAGGCTGGCGGAGCTGACCGGAACGCGAGGGCAGGACTGGCAGCGGCTCACCGCTGCGGCGTTCGTCTCGCTGATCGTGCCCCTCATCGTGTTCTTCAGCCTGCAGCGCTACTTCGTGCGCGGCTTGCTGGCCGGATCGACGAAGGGTTAAGGCTGCCCGTTCCGGCGGCATCCGTATCACCCTCTCGCCCCGGCATCAGACGGTCTGATGCCGGGGTTAGGGTGAATCCATGAGTATGCATGGGGGCGGCGGCGGAGGCCGCGGCGGTCGCATGCGCGGCGGTGGCGACGAAGAAGCCCAGCGCGCGGTCAACGCCGAAGCCCCCCGGATTCCACACCTGTTCCCTCGGATCGCCGCCCTGTTCCGTCCGCACCGGGCGAAGATCGCCCTGACCGTTGCCCTGGTCCTGGTCGGTGCGGCGCTGAGCGTCATCCCGCCCCTGCTGGTGGAGCAGGCGTTCGACGTGGGGCTGTTCCCCGAAGGCGGTGGGCCCGACCTTCCGGCGCTCACCCGGATCGTCGCCGTGATGATCGCCGTGTACGTGGTCGCGACCGGGCTCGGCGTCTGGCAGACCTGGCTCACCGCGACCGGCGGCAACACGGTCATGGGCGAACTCCGGGTCTCCCTGTTCCGACGCCGCCAGGCCATGGAGCTGAGCTTCTTCACCCGCACGAAGACCGGAGTGATCCAGTCCAGGCTGCAAAACGATGTCGGCGGTGTCGCCGGAGCGCTGAGCAACACCATCGCCAGCGTGCTGGGCAACACGGTGACGGTTCTCGCCGCGTTCGTGGCCATGGTGCTCATCAACTGGCAGCTCACCATCGTGGCCCTCGTGCTCATGCCGATCCTCGTGGTCGCGCAGCGCCGGGTCGGCCAGGTGCGCGCGCGGATTGCCACGAAGACGCAGGAATCCCTGTCGGACATGACGGCGATCACACAGGAGACGCTAAGCGTGTCCGGGGTTCTGCTGTCGAAGAGTTTCAACCAGCAGCCCACCGAGATCGACCGCTACGAGAAGGCCAACACCGAGCAGGTGGGGCTGCAGGTCCAGCAGACGATGAGCGGCCAGTGGTTCTTCGCGATGGTGAACATTTTCCTGTCGTCGATCCCGGCGATCGTCTACCTCGTTTCCGGGTACCTCATGGCCGGCGGGGCGCCAGACATCACCGCAGGCGCCATTGTGGCGTTCACCACCGTGCAGTCGCGCCTGCTCTTCCCGCTGATGGCCCTCATGCGTGTGGGACTCGACCTGCAGACATCCGGTGCCCTCTTCGCCCGGATCTTCGAATACCTCGACCTGCGGCCGGCCATCGCCGACCGGCCGGATGCCGTTCCCGTGTCGGATGCGCGTGGGCGGGTGGGCAGCGTCAGCTTCGACGAGGTGTCGTTCCGCTACCCGGATGCCACGCCCGAGTCCCGGCCCACCCTCGACCGCGTCTCGTTCTCGATTGAGCCCGGGCAGTTCGCGGCGTTCGTCGGGCCGAGTGGCGCCGGAAAGACCACGGTGTCGTACCTCGTGCCGCGGTTCTACGATGCGACCGGTGGGCGGGTGCTGTTCGCCGGCAGGGACGTCCGCGAACTCGCCCACGAGTCACTCGTTGCCAACATCGGGATCGTCAGCCAGGAGACATACCTCTTCCACGCCACGATCGCCGAGAACCTCCGGTATGCGAAACCGGATGCCACGGATGACGAACTCGAGATGGCGGCGCGGGCAGCGAACATCCACGACACGATCGTCTCGTTCGAGGAGGGCTACAACACGGTCGTCGGCGAGCGGGGCTACCGGTTGTCCGGTGGCGAGAAGCAGCGCATCGCGATCGCACGGGTGATGCTCAAGGACCCGGCCGTGCTCGTGCTCGATTAGGCGACCAGCGCGCTCGACACGATTTCGGAGCGGGTCGTGCAGCGTGCGCTCGAGGCGGCATCCGCGGGGCGCACGACGATCGCGATCGCGCACCGGCTGTCGACCGTTGTCTCCGCCGATGTGATCTTCGTCATCGAGGGCGGTCGGATCGCCGAGCAGGGGACGCACGCCGAGCTGCTGGCGCTCGACGGCATCTATACCCGGATGTATGAGGAGCAGGTGGTCGCGCGGCCGCTGGTCGACTGACGCGACGCCTCGGGCCGCTCCTCGTCGGGCCCCCGCCGACGGCTGCTGCGGGAGCGAAACTGCAGCTGTTTTCGGCAACGCGATGATGTGCCGGGCAAGATTCCTTAGCGGTGCGCCTTGCTGAGGTTGAGCACTTCTCCGGTCTCGAGCAGCGACGTCTCGGTGACACGGTGTCCTTCCTGCAGCGGGGTGTCCCCTGTCGCCGTGAGCCGAGGCTAGCGCAGCGCCGGCTGCCGGCGGGAGTACCCCATCGGGGGTCCGCACAGGAGCAGGAATGCGTCGCTAACGGTGGGCCTTGCTGAGATTGAGCACCTCTCCGGCCTCGAGCAGCGGATATCGGACCCTCGCGATGCGGATCGGGTTGAGATAGAAGAGGTCGCTGACGGTGATACCGAAGCGGGCGGCGACTTCGGCCGCCAGATCACCGGAGGCCACCGTGTACGCGATCGGGGACCCGTCGAGGAGTGTCACGTCGCCGGTCGCCCCACCGGTCCACCCGGAGTCCACGACGACCAGGCCGGGGCGGATGTCGGGGATCGTCCAGGTGAGGATCGCGCTCGCGAGAATGGAGACGTAGCATCCGTTCTGAAACGCGAGGGGGTCGCGGCGGCTGATGATCACCGTGTCGAGGAAGCTGGGGTCTCCATGGGTGAAGTCCTTCAGCACCGGAAACTGCTGGTGTGTACCGACGGGCAGGTTGCCGTACGACATGGTCATGATCGACGTCGTGCATTTGTCGCCCGGTTGCACGACGTGCGGCGACCACAGCAGTTCGACATCGCCGCCGTGCCCGGAGGTGAAATTCAGGAGTCGCAGTTCATAGGTGCCCTTGCCTGTGACGCGGACGTCCACGTCGCCGGAGATGAGCGGATCGCCCACGAGCTGGCCGGTGGCCACGATGGTGCCGACGTCGAGTTCGCGCGGAGGGATCGGGGTGCGGGTCGGGGAGGCGGATGCCGTTTGCGTCGATTTCGAGAGAGGGAATGTGGGGAAGTCGAGGAGTCCGCATCCGCTCAGTCCCACGGCGGTGGCGAGAACGGCGGCGCAGACAGCCGTCGGGCGACGTCT
>JBEVGZ010000371.1:0-7167 GCA_040511515.1 Microterricola sp. | reverse complement strand
TGCCAGGGTCGCCGGCAATGTGCTGAACGGCCTCGGCATCACCGTGCCGGACCAGTGGGGCATCGACGAGGACGCCGTTGCGCGGGCCAGCCGCCGCAACACCCTCGGCTACTACCGGGAGTACGTCGTGCCGTGGGTCGGGCGCCGCCTCACCGGTCGGTCATCCGGCGACGGCCGCGCGCCCAAGCGGGCGACGCTGCTGCCCGTCGCAATCGAGGGCAACGCCGCGTGACCCCCGGCCCCGTCTTCATCGGCGGACCGTGTTCCTGGAACCAGATCGTGCAGCTCGACGAGCTGCCCGCCGCCACCCCGCACATGCAGTTCGCGGACGCCGACTGGCACACCGTCGGTGGCACCTCGGCCGGCAAGGCTCTGCACCTGGCCGAGCTCGGCGTTCCGCTCACGCTCCGCACGGTGCTCGGCGATGATGTGGCTGGCGACCGCCTGCGCTCGCTGATCGGCGGCATCGACGGCATCGAGCTTCTGGCGGCCACCGTTCCGGGCCAGAGCGAGCGCCACCTCAACCTGATGGACAGCGTCGGCGGCCGCGTCTCGCTCTACCTCAGCACTCCAGGAACCCCGAGCCAGGCGGATGCCGCGGCGGCCGGCGATGCCGTCCGCTCGGCACGCGTCGCCGTGCTCGACCTGGCGGAGTCCAGCCTGCCGCTGCTCGCAGACGCCAGAGCGGCCGGCGTTCCGGTGTGGACCGACATCCACGACTACGACGGTCGCTCCACCTTCCACCGCCCGTTCATCGACGCCGCGAGCGCCGTGTTCATGAACGCAGACAAGATCGGCGACCCGTTGGCCTTCGCACGCTCGCTCGTCGCTGACGGCGCGACGCTCGTGGTCTGCACGCTGGGCGCAGACGGCGCAGTTGCCGTCGACGAGAACGGTGTCGAGCACCGCGTCGCCGCTGCCCCCGTTTCACGCATCGTCGACACGAACGGCGCGGGTGACGCCTTCTTCGCCGGCTTCCTCGCGGCGAGCCTCGCCGGGCCGAACGATGTGCCTGCAGCACTCGAGGCCGGCGCGGCGCAGGCCGCGCGCGCGCTGGGCAGCAGGCACCTCAGCCCGGTGTTGGACGCGGCACTCGGCTAGGGTCCCTGCCGGGCCTCGACCCCTGTCACGGCGGCTCGCTCCGGCGTACGCTGGCAGCAGGAGGCGATTCTCATGCAGGCAGTAGCAGGCGAACGTATTCTCATCCGCAGCAAGACGGTCGGCGGGAGTGAGCGGCACGGCGAGATTCTCGAGGTGCGCGGCACAGACGGCCAGCCACCGTATCTCGTGCGCTTCGACGACGGGCACGAGAGCCTCGTGTTCCCTGGTGCCGACAGCGTGATCGAGCACGCGCCGGCTCGATGAGCGGGCGCAGCTCGAAATCAGTCGAACGTCGGCGTTAGTCGAACTTCTCGAGCAGGTGGATCGGCAGGCCGATCGAGAGCGCGACCACGAGGATGCCGCCGGCGAACATCGCCATCTCGGCGCCCGGCGTGCTGAAGGCGTAGCCCATCAGCAGGAGTCCGCCGATGAATCCAAGAATTGCCAGAATCGCAATAAAGCCGTTCATATCGGTGTCCTCCGCTGGTTCTGATGCTCGCGTGCAACGCACGTGTCCTCCCAGTTTGGCATGAATCACCCACCGCATCAGGATGTCGTGGTCGACGACGTTGCACCGCGTGCGGCGTACGGTGCAAGCTGGTGTCCGCTCCCGTGACCCGTGTGCAGGCGGAAGCGGAGGGAGTCCCATGGAACCGACCGTGCTCGGCATCATCGCCGTCGCCTTGATCGTCGGTGCCGCCGTGCTCGGCAAGAAGACCGGGATCGCCTCGGTGCTGCTGCTGCTCGTCATCGGCATCGGCATCGGCTACATCCCCGGCGTCCCGCCGGTGGACATCGACCCGGAGTGGATCCTCGCAGGAGTCCTGCCGCTGCTGCTCTACTCCTCCGCCGTCAACGTGCCGTTCACCGACTTTCGGCGCAACCTCCGGGCGATCACAGGCCTCTCGGTGACGCTCGTCATCGTGACGGCGGTGATCAGTGGCCTGGTGCTCTCGCTGTTGCTGCCCGGACTCGGACTTGCCGCCGCGATCGCCCTCGGCGCGGTGATCAGCCCGACGGATGCCGTCGCCGCCACTTCGATCGCCAAACGGCTCGGCCTGCCGAACCGACTCGTCGCCGTGCTCGAGGGCGAGAGCCTCGTCAACGACGCGAGCGCATTGGTGCTGATGCGATCCGCCCTCGCCGCCACGGCCGGCACCGTCAGCCTCTGGGGCGTCGCGGCCGACTTCGTCTACGCCACAGCGCTCGCCATCGGCATCGGGCTCGTCGTCGGTTTCATCACGGTGTGGATCAGGGCCCGCATCAGCGAGCCGGTGGTGACGACAACCATCTCCTTCGCGATCCCCTTCATCGCCTTCGTTCCGGCAGAGCACTTCGGGGCCTCCGGTGTGATCGCCGTCGTCACGGCAGGACTCGTCACCGGTCATCGCGGTGCCAGCCGCTTCGCCGCGAACCAACGCATCAGCGATCACACCAACTGGGCCACGGTGCAGTTCATCCTCGAGCACGCGGTGTTCCTGCTGATGGGCCTGGAGCTGCATGCCTTCGTCGAGGATGTCGCCGACTCCCCCGGCGGCGTTCCGTTCGCCGTTCTGCTCGGCCTGGTGCTCACCGCGACCGTCGTCATCGTGCGCTTCCTCTTCGTCATCCCGCAGCTCGCCGTGCTGCGCCGCTGGGAGCGCAGGAGCGTCGAGAGCAGCGACAAGAGGCTGGACGGTGTGCGTGAGCTGGTCGACGCGGCGCCGGCAGAGACCGAGCGACAGGCGCGGCAGAAGAACGGAATGCTGCGACGGATCACCAGACACGAGGCCGACAGCGAGTTCTACCGCTCGGAAGGTCTGCAGTGGCGGGAGAGCCTCGTGATCTCGTGGGCGGGAATGCGCGGAGTAGTCACGCTCGCCGCGGCCCAGTCGCTGCCGGCGGACACGCCGTTCCGCAGCACGCTGATCCTCGTCGCCTTTGTCGTCGCGGTCGTGACGCTCTTCGGCCTCGGCGGAACGCTGCCGCTCGTCATCCGCAGAACCAAGATCACCGGAACCGGCGAGGAAGCGCGGATGCAGGAGATCCGCGAGCTGCTCGAGACCGTCAACCGGGCGGCCGTTGCCGTGCTCGACGACCCGGAGAAGACGCGGATCGACGGAACACCGGTCGACCCGTCCATCGTCGCCGGGCTCCGCGCCCGCTACGAGCGCCCGGCACGGACCGAGATCTCCGAGGATTCCGCGAGCCAGATCGATGCCCGTTCGCAGATGCTCATCCTCGACGAGCGGATGCGGGACACGGCGAGGGCCGAGTTGCTCGACGCCCGCGCCCTCGGCAGCTTCAGCTCGGAGGCGATCACCGCCGTGCAGCGTCTGCTCGACATCGAGGAATCCCGCTTCGACGCGTTCTGACCCGTCGGGCGGCGGATCAGAACGCGCTGCCCGGCTACGCGGCGAGCGTGATGCGTGTGATGCCCCAGGCGGCCACCTCGACGAAGCCGCGCTCGCCGAACTCGACGGCGCGGGCCGTGGTGTCGCCCTCGCCCAGCGCGGAGCCCGAGCGGGGCAGCTCGCCGAACACCGTGTACGGCAAAGCTCGCGACGCCGTCGAATTGAGGATCACGAGCTCTCTGACACCCTCGAGGTCGAGGTCGAGCAGCCGCGGCTGATAGGCGGCGACGACGAGCGTCGAGCCGAGACGCGACGTCACGACCGGGTAGCTCTCGTTGGGCAAGCCGACGCTCAGCTCGCCGCCGAGGAGCACATCGCGGAGCGACCGCCACTCCGTCAACAGCTCCTCGGCCCGCGCACGATGGGCCTCCGGCAGCACGTCCAACGGCATCGAGATCTGCGGCACGGAGAAGAACGCGTTGAGCAGCTGCCGCGACACCGTCTCGACCGGCGCACTCGGATCCCACATGATGGGGTCGGAGTGCACGATCTGCGAGATCGCCAGCAGGCGGAGGTTCAGCGTCGAACGGCGGTTCTGGTCGGCATCCGCCGGGCAGTCGTTGGCCCGGATGACGTCGGCGAACGGTGCGACGGCCGGCGAGATGTACGGCTGGCGGAACTCGATCAGCGAACCGGGGCGCACGGCCTCGAGCGCCTGCGCGATCTCGCCCAGCACCAGCGTCATGGCGTCGCCGACATCCGGGACATCGCCGGTCGACGGCGTTCCGGCGTAGTTCATGACGTCGTTCAGGAAGTCGATCTTCAGCCCGTCGAGCGCGTAGTCACGCATCAGGCGGCTGCACACGGCCACCAGGTGCTGGCGCACCTCGCGGTGGCGCGGGTCGAGGACCCAGGTGCGCAGGTGCTCGGAGTAGTGGGTCGCGAAGCGGGCCAGGTCGGAGTAGGCCGCGCTCTGCTCGCCGATCAGGAAGGGGGCGATCCACATCACCGCCTGCAGTCCGGCTGCGTTCAGCTCGGCGACGGTGCCACGCAGATCGGGGAACTTGGCGGTGTCCGGCACCCAGTCGCCGCAGCCGGCGTACCACCGGCCGTCGCCGAACTTCTGCCAGCCGTCGTCGAGGAACACCGACTTGCAGCCGATCCCGCTCGCGACGGGCGCGTTCCGCATGATCACGTCGTGCGAGATCTGCTGCGAGTACGCGTACCAGCTCGAGTAGACCGGCTCGAGGGCGATCTCGCTGGCCGGGCGGCCGGCGATGCCGTCGTGCAGGACCACCGAGAGCGCCCGCACGGCCTGCTCGTGAGCGATCTCAGGGACCACAACGGCGAGGCGAACCGTGCTGCGCGCGGCGGCGAGGCCGTCGGTGATGGCCAGGCGCACGACGAAGGTCTTCGCCTCCTCCGACGCGCCGAACTCGAGCTCGCCCTCCTGCGTGAGTGCGTCGAAGGCGAAGGCGAAGGCGCTCTGGCCGTTCGCGTCGCAGAGCACGCCGATCGGCGCGGAGCGCACGGCGCTGAAGCGCTCGCGGCCGGCCCAGTCGGCCGGAAGGGAGTCGCCGGGGTCGAAGCAGGGGTGCCAGTACGCGGCGGCGTTGCCGAGCGGCGCCTCGAGCACGATCTGCCCACCGGCCACGATGTTCACGGTGACGATGTCTACGATGCCCTGGCGCTCGACGGCTTCGACGAGACAGCCCCCGCCGACGCCGAAGCTGATGCCCCGGGAGAGCTCCGTCCACTGCACGGAGAGGAGCTGGTGGTCTTCAAGTAGCACAGTGATTCCTTACTGCTTCACGGCGCCGGCCAGGATGCCTGCGACGAAGTGACGTTGGAGAAAGAGGAAGAGGATGAGCACCGGCAGCATCGAGAGCATCGTGCCCATCAACAACTGCCCATAGTCGGTGGTTCCGATGCCCTGCAACGAGGCCAGCGCGACCGGCACCGTGTAGGACTCGGGGGTGCGCAGCACGACGAGTGGGTAGACGAAGTCATTCCACTGCGCGAGGAAGAGGAAGATCGCCAGCGCCGCGATCGCGGGGCGGATCGTCGGAACGACGATGCCTGCGAAGACGCGGAACTCTTTGGCGCCGTCGATGCGCGCCGCCTGGATCATCTCATCGGGGATCGCGTACATGGTCTGGCGCATCAGGAAGATCCCGAACGGCAGCGCGAGGTTCGGCAGGATGAGCGCCTGGTAGCTGTCGAGCCAACCGAGCGAGACCATGATCTGGAACAGCGGAACGAGCGTCACCTGCGACGGCAACGCCAGGGTCACAAGCACGGCGCCGAACAGGAAGCCCTGACCGCGGAATCGGAACTTCGCGAAGGCGTAGCCGGCCGCGGTGCAGACGACGAGCCCGAGCACCGTGTACGTCGTCGAGACGAGCAGGGAGTTGAGCATGGACCGCCCGAACATCGTGTCGCGGAACAGACCGACGAAGTTGTCGACGAAGGCTGTTCCGGGCAGGAAGTGCGGCGGAGTGGAGAAGATCTCCTTCGCGTCGTAGGTGGTCGCGATCAGCAGCCAGTAGAAGGGCAGCACCATGAGCACGGCACCGGCCGCGATGGCCGTAGTCAGTACGAGTGAACGCCCTGGGCTCTTGGCCGCGACGATATTGGTGTCCGTCATCAGGACTTCTCCTTGAACAGGCGCAGTTGGATCAGCGAGATGACGCCGATGATGATGGTCAGTGCGTAGCCGATCGCCGAGGCGTAGCCGAAGTCGAAGTACTTGAATCCGTTCTGGTACAGGTACATGCCGACAGTGAGCGTCGCGTTGTCCGGCCCGCCGTTGGTGAGCACATAGGGCTCATCGAAGAGCTGCAGGGTGCCGATCGTCGAGAGGATGACGGTGAGCACGATGGCGGGGCGGAGCCCCGGCAGTGTCACGTGCCAGAAGCGCTGGAACGCGCTGGCCCCGTCCACGTGCGCGGCCTCGTAGAGCTCTCCACCGATGGACTGCATCTGGGCGAGGTAGATGATGGCGCTCTGGCCGGTGTAGTGCCAGGTCATCGCGATGACGATGGAGATCTTCGCCCACATCGGATCGCCGAGCCACGGCACCGGCCCGAGGCCGACGAAGCCGAGGAGGTAGTTGACGAAGCCCTCGTTCGTGTTGAGCAGCGCCCGGAACAGGATTCCGTATGCGACAAGGCCCATGACGATCGGCACGAAGTAGGCGGTGCGCCAGAACGCGCGCCACTTGAGGATCGCGGAGTTGAATGCGACCGCAAGCAGGATCGCAAGCCCGAGCATGATCGGCACCTGCACGAGCAGGATGATCCCGGTGTTGCCGAGGGCCGTGTAGAACAGCGGGTCTTGAAGGAGCCGCGTGTAGTTCGCGAGTCCGGCGAATTGCACATCGCCGCCGACGTTCTTGGTCAGGCTCAGCCAGAACGCCGAGATGTACGGATAGAGCTTGAAACCGACGAACAACACGATCATCGGAAGCAGGAAGAGGTAGGGGGTGATCCGCGGGTACCCGGCCGAGGAGCGTCGGCGCTTGGGCGCCGGCGTCTTCTCGACGCGCGTGCGCACCGGGGTTTTGAGAGCAGTTGTCATTGTCTTGGCCTTGTACACGGGTGGGGGGGGCCCTCGGGGGCGGCCCCCCCGGGGTGGTGGTGAAAAAAAAAAAAAGGCAGGCCGGAGGGAGAGAAAACCCAAAAACAACCCCCCACCAAAAATAAATAAGGGGAAGAACCCGCGAGAAAAACCC
>JBEVGZ010000370.1:0-2610 GCA_040511515.1 Microterricola sp. | reverse complement strand
GGCGCGGATGTGTTGCGGGTTGACCCCGTCGATCCGGCCGAGATCGCCGTGCAGCACGTGGACACGGGCGCGGGCAAACGCTCGATCACGCTCGACCTCGGCGATGAGCAGGGAACGCTCGAGGCGCTGCTGAGCGGCGCCGACGTCGTCGTGCTCGGCTACCGGCCTGGCAGCCTCGACCGCTTCGGGCTCGACGAGCAGAGCCTCCGCGAGCGGCATCCGCAGCTCGTGATCGCCTCGCTCAGCGCCTACCCGCCTGGCAGCATCTGGGCGGAACGCCGCGGATTCGACTCGCTGGTGCAGGCGGCGTCCGGCATCGCGGTGATCGAGGGCAGCGCAGAGAAGCCGGGTGTGCTGCGGGCCCAGGCGCTCGACCACGCCACCGGATACATGCTCGCCGGCGGAATCTGCGCGGCGCTCGCCGAGGGGAACCCGGCCACGATGCGGGCCTCGCTCGCGGCGACGGCGCAGGCGCTGATCGGGCTCGGCGTCGCCGAGCGGGCCGAGGAGCCATTGCCGTCGGATGCCGCTGAGCTCGGTTCCGAGCTCGAGACCGCGCCGAGTGCCTACGGCGTTCTGCGCCGCGCCCGCGCGATCCTCGAGCTACCGGGTCGCTCGCAGGGATCGGTCGTCACGCTCGGTAGCTCGGCCCCCGACTGGCTCTAGCTCAAGCCGCCCTCCACCCGTTGATCGAGGAGGCCGCTTGCGGTCGAATCGAGATCTCGGTGGCTTGGCGGTCAGCCGTCACCAGACAGCTCATGATGCTGGGTTGTTGACGTGCTCCCACCACGCGAGGATCCGCTCGGGCACTGTGAAGACGCGGATGAGCACGGCGATCGTGATGAAGCAGAGCACGAGCAGGCTGCCGATGACGAGACTCATCAGCGCGAAGGCTCCCTGAGTGGCCGTTGTGCTCGACAGAAAGCCGAACATCAGCAGCGCGCTGAACACGACGTTTCCCACCGATCCGATGCGGCCGACAGGGCTGATCGCGATCAGAGTTCTCACGCTCATCGGGACGACGGGCCTGGCGAGCATGAAATCCGTGTCGGACCACGCGCTGCCGTCCCACCAGCGCAGCATGTCGGATGCCACGGGGTCGGGGTACCAACCGGGTGGCGCGGCCGCGACCACGGCGGGTTCCGATGGCGGAGGGAGAGGTTGCACGAAACCGATCATGGCAGTAGCTCGCGTGGACAGCTAGGCCTGATGCGGAGGAGTTAATGCGATCGGGAGGACGGAATCCCTGATTCCCTCCTCCCGATCGCGTGGTGTCCTCCGAAGCGGGTGCTACTCCGTGGGGGCCGCGGATGCCGCTGCCGAGCGGGTCGCAGCCGTCTTCGTGGCCGCGGCCGCAGTCTTCGCCGGCGCCTTCGTGGCAGGAGCAGCCTTGCCAGCTGCTGCCTTGGCCGATGCGGTCTTCGCCGCCGGAGCAGCCTTCGCTGCTGCGGTGGCCTTCGGGGCAGCCTTGGTGGTTGCCTTCGGGGCTGCTGACGTGGCCGGCGCGGTCTTCGCGGCCGGAGCAGCCTTCGCTGCCGGGGCGGATTTCGGAGCAGCCTTGGCTGCGGTGGCCTTCGCGGCAGCCTTCACGGCCGGAGCTGCCTTCGCGGCCGGAGCTGCCTTCGGCGTGCGCACCGTGCGCGGCTTGGACTCGGCGGTGGCGGCCGCGGCATCCGCAACGGCACGGGGGATCGGCGCCAGGCGGGCGAGCTGCGTCACGTGCTGCGGGCCGAGCTCGTCGAGGGTGGAGACCTCGAGCAGCTTCATGGTGCGCTCGATCTCGGTCTTCAGGATCGAGATCGTCTTGTCGACACCGCGGCGCCCGCCGGCCATCAGGCCGTAGAGGTAGGCGCGGCCGATCAGGGTGAAGTCGGCGCCGAGCGCGACGGAGGCCACGATGTCGGCACCGTTCATGATGCCGGTGTCGATCTGCACCTCCATGTCGTTGCCGACCTCGCGGGCGACGGACGGCAGCAGGTGGAAGGGGATCGGGGCTCGGTCGAGCTGGCGGCCGCCGTGGTTGGAGAGCACGACGCCGTCGACGCCGAGGTCGGCGAGGAGCTTCGCATCCTCGACGGTCTGCACGCCCTTGACGACGAGCTTGCCCGGCCACATCGAGCGGATGATCGCGAGGTCGTCGAAGGAGATGGTCGGGTCCATGGCGTCGTTCAGCAGCTCACCGACGGTGCCGCCGGTCGAGGAGAGCGAGGCGAACTCGAGCTTGGGGGTGGTGAGGAAGTTGATCCACCAGGCCGGCCGGGGCAGCGCATTGATGACGGTGCCAGGCGTGGGCTGCGGCGGGATCGAGAAGCCGTTGCGCTTGTCGCGGTGGCGGGCGCCGGCGACGGGGGTGTCCACCGTGAAGAACAGGGTGTCGAAGCCGGCCTCCGCCGCGCGACGCACCAGGTTGTACGAGACCTCGCGGCCCTTCATCACGTAGAGCTGGAACCAGTTGCGCCCGGTGGGGTTGGCCGCCTTGACGTCCTCGATCGAGGTGGTGCCGAGCGTCGAGAGGGTGAAGGGGATGCCGGCGGCTCCGGCCGCGCCGGCGCCCGCCGTCTCGCCCTCTGTCTGCATCATGCGGGTGAAGCCGGTCGGCGCGATGCCGAA
>JBEVGZ010000369.1:0-9326 GCA_040511515.1 Microterricola sp. | reverse complement strand
CCCGCAAGCACGCCGACGCGGTCGTCGTGCCGACGCACGCCCTCGCCGAGCAGCTGCTCGAGCGTTTCGCGCTCGGGGATCGCGTTCGCGTGATCCCGGGTGCTGCTCGCTCGGGACTTGAGGTGCCTGCGGATGCCGACGAGCGCGCCGCGGCGCTAGGGCTGCCAGAACGCTTCATCCTCACCGCCGGCACGCTCGAACCCCGCAGGGGCGTGATCGCGCTGATCGAGGGCCTGGGTGGCGCGCAGGCTCCCGATCTGCCGCTCGTCATGCTCGGGCCATCCAGCTGGGGTGACGTCGAATTGGCCGGCGTTGCCGACGAGGCCGGCCTCGCCGAGGGCCGGGTTCTCTCGCTCGACAAGCTGTCGCCGTCCGATCTCGCCGTCGTCCTCTCACGGGCCGCCGTGTTCGTCTACCCGAGCCTCGCAGAGGGCTTCGCGGCCAGGATCATCGAAGCGTTCCAGTTCGGCGTTCCCGTCGTGCACTCCGACGCGCCAGAGCTCGTCGAGGTGGCTGGAGACGCCGGCATCGCCGTCGAACGCGACGACACGGCCGGTTACCCGGAACGGCTCGCCGCCGCGGTTGCGACGGTTCTCGACGACGACGAGTTGGCCAGACGAATGAGTTTCAGTGGCAGGGACCGGTCTCGGGCGTTCAGCTGGCGCGACACTGCCGAGCGTGTCTGGCAGCTGCACGCCGACCTCTAACGCGCTGTCTGGGGCACCGCGCTCACCGGCGGTCGTCGCCGGTTGTCGGCCAATAGGCATCGACCTGGATGCGGCTGTTCCAGCGTGAGCGCAGGGCCGCGATCTCCGATGGAGCCACGGTCGCCTCGCGAGTCTTCGATTCGAAGTGGTACAGCTTCACGTGCGGGCTCCAGATGACCGAGCGACCGAGCGAGCGCAGCTTCAGGCAGAAGTCGACGTCGTTGTAGTTTCCGGGCAGCAGCGACGAGAAGCCGCCGACTGCCCAGAAGTCGTCGGCGCTGACCATGGCACACGCTGCCGTGGCACCGGACACCTCGCGGTCGACGCTCATGGAGCCCAGCTCGTCATCGGCGTCGGCCGGCCACCCGATGGCAATGTGTCCTGCCTGCCCGTGCGCGTAGAGATGTCCGCCGTGCTGGACGGTTCCATCCTCGAAGTAGAGCAGGCCGCTGGCGAGCCCGACGTCCGGCTGCTGAGCAAGGCCGAGCAGTCTCTCAATCCAGTCTGGGCTGACCAACTCGATGTCATCGTTGAGCAGCAACAAGTACTCCCCATTGGCGTGCACCGCCCCGCGATTCATCTTCGCCGAGAAGTTGAACGGCGCCGACCATCGCACGAGCACGAGGCGCTCCCCGAGGAGCGCGTCGAGCTCGTCGATGACCGACTGCGGGGTTGCGTCATCCGCGACGATGACGAACTCGACGTTGTCGTAGCTTGAGCGTTCGCTGATGCCACGCACCGCTTCGACCACCATGACCCGATCCGTACCGGCGATCACGGCGCTGCCGCCGCGGGTGGGAATGACGATGGAGACCAGCGGGCGCGCCTCCAGCGCGTAGCGCAGGTCCAGCGCAGAGCCGCGGCCATGGCTCACCTCGGCCTGGATGCCGAGTTGGCCGAGGTGGTGGCGCACGATGGGGAGGGTGCGCGCTGTCGCGTGGATGTCGTCGGAACCAGCGCCCGGCGAGGCGAGCACGCTGGGGACGTAGACGATCGAGGCTCCGGCAGCGCTGAGACGAAGCGCCAGATCGTAACCGTGCGCACCCGTGGCCTCTGGCCGCAGGCCACCGAGCGAGCGAGCCCGTTCGGTCCGCAGTGCGAGCACCGGCCCGAGGTAGTCCTGGCCACGCAGCCTCACTGCGGAGAAGGCAGGGCGCCGTGCACCGTCATCGTCGCCGTAGAGCAGATCACTCTCCGGGAAGCGCCCGATGACCTCGGACAGGGTGTCGTTGGCGTCGTCGCTGAGCACGGCGCCGCCGCGCACGAGCACGATGAAATCCGCCTCCGTGCCGGCAATCGCCTCGCCGAGTTCGAGCTCATCGCGGACGACGTGCAGCGATGGCCCGTGCACGAGCGTCACGCTCCGCGACGCAGCGTGCGACGCGCGATTCGCGCCGGTGCGGTCGCGGCGTTTCCGATGCGCCATGCGGCCGAGCCGCGCAGTCGCACGAGTTGGCGTTCGGCGATCAGCTGCTCGCTGGGCGTCAGGCTCGACTCGACGGCGAGTTCGGCGAGCGCGGCCTCGAGACCGAGCACCCGGTCGACGAGCGCGAGCTGGCGCTCGGCCGACTCGACCCTGGCGGAGGCGCTCGGCGTGGCTTCCCTGCCGGCCCACGGTGTGTCTTGAACTGCCACTGTGTGATCGCTCTCCCTCATAGTCAGACGTAAACTACTGTAGCCGCGTCGTGTCTTCGGCCTCTCGCGTTTCGGCGCGGTTCCATCACGCAGAAAGTACTCCAACCCAGTGCCACTCATCATCGCGGTCGTCCCCACCTTCAATCCGGACGCCGACGTCACTGTCCGGTTGGAAGCGCTCGCGGCCCAGTGCGATGCAGTGATCGTCGTGGACGACGGCAGCGGTGACCGGGCAGAGCCGGCGTTGGCTGGGATCGAAGCCGCCGGGTATGTGCTGCTCCGTCACGCCGGCAATCGAGGCATCGCCGCCGCCCTGAACACAGGGATCGCCGCCGCTCTGGATCGGGGCGCCGACTATGTCGTGAATCTCGACCAGGACACGCTGGTGCCGCCCGGCTACGTTGCGGCCT
The DNA here is from genome assembly GCA_040511515.1 of Microterricola sp. Classification (GTDB taxonomy): domain Bacteria; phylum Actinomycetota; class Actinomycetes; order Actinomycetales; family Microbacteriaceae; genus Microterricola. The sequence goes on along the minus strand of JBEVGZ010000369.1, from coordinate 6,574 downwards.
GCCTCGCCGTCTTTGACGGCGCCGCACGCGCAACCCGGCTCGGCATCGTGTGTGCCGATGCCATCAATGGTTCCCCCTCGATTCCCCCGCGCCACTCGCCGGAGGGATTCGGCCTGGTCGGCGAGGCGATCCAGTCAGGAATGGTGATCAGTGCTGAGTGCCTGCGGGTGGCCGGTTTGATGGATGAACGGCTCTTCATCGACTGTGTCGACACCGAGTTCTGCCTCCGCGTCGGGGAGTCCGGATTCCGCATCGCGGTGGCATCCGGAACAAACCTCCAGCACGCACTGGGTGCGCAGGTGCCATTCAAGCCATTCGGTGTGCAGCGCATGCGGGACGGGCGTCCGGCGCTCTACCAGTACCACAGCCCCGTCCGGCGATACTTCATCACCCGGAACAACATCGACCTCGGCCTGCGTTATCTCCGCCGCCAGCCACGGTGGGTGGCAAGCGCCGTGCGGCGCGAGTCCGTCCCTGCCGTCAAACACATCGTCGGCGGGCCGCACCGGCTCCGGCACCTGCTCGCGGCGATCTGTGGCACCGCTCACGGTCTGATCCGCCGCAGGGGACCGCTCTCGCCGTCCCTCAGGCGCGCGCTGACACCCCGCTAGGAACGAGCCGCCGCCTGCCGTCAGGCTTGTTCTGATCGACGCCGCTCACGATGCTGTTCGAGCGATGCGGCATCGATCGCGGTCTGGTCGCCCAGATCTGTCCGGTTCGCACGGTAGTAGCTTCGCCAGCGCACCCAGTGGAATGCCGGGTTCACGCCAAGCCAGTACAGAGTGCGTGCGAATCCGTAGTCCGGATCTCGCACGATGCGCACGCTGTCCAGCAGCACGCCCCGAGCGATGTGAGCGAGCATTTTCAGCGCTCCGAACTCGGCCGTCGCAGCCCCAACCCGCCGCAGGGCGATGATCTCCTCAAACATGCGCATCCGGTATTCCGCAAGATTCATGTCGTTCGAATGTGTGACGTCGGCGCGCCCCGCATACGCCTTGCGATAGCCGGCCGCGAGCACATCACGAGCGAACGCGATGTCCTCGGCGTAGCTGACGTCCCTGTAGCCGATCTCGCCGAGAAGGAGCTCCCGCAGGGTGGCGGAGTTCACATCGGAGTAGAAATTCCTACCGTCCTCCGTGTCGCCGCTGCGGGGATAGATCGTCGTCGCGTCGAACGGGCCCTGCGCGGCGAAGATGCCCTGAATCTCGTACTTGAGCAGAGGAAAGCAGCCATCCCGCGGCGTCTGTCTGCCGACGACGGCCAGCACCGCGCCCGGCGCGACATCTGAAGCGAGGGGGGTGGAGATCTCGCTCAGCCAGCCGGGGCCAGCCGGAATGGCGTCCTGGGTGAGGAACGCGACGACCGTGCCCCGTGCCAGCCTCGCCCCCAGATTGCGCGTCCGCCCGTGGCCGAACTCGGCGTGCGGGATCTCGTGCAGCCTGACCCATGGCCGGGCCCGAACGATGGGCAATGTGCCGTCTCGGGAGCCGGAGTCAATCACGAGCACCTCGAAATCTCCGTCGAAGACCTGTGCTTCGAGCGCGTCGAGCACGGCTGCGAGGTAGGCCTCTCCGTCGAGGGTCGGAATAACGACGGTGGCGTCGAGGCGTGGGAGGGCTTCCGCGTCCATGTCGGCCTACAGCGCCGTGCGCATCGCCCGCACGAAGTCGTCGACGAATCCGCGACCGAGCGAGACCCAGTCGGAGCTGCCGACGGACTCGGAGATCGTCCGCGCGTGCTGCGCGGCATCCGGCCGGTCAAGCACGGCTTCGATTCGATCGACGATCGCCTTCGGCGACATGGGCACGTACTCGACGTACTCGCTGTCGAAGACGCCTCTGGTGTTCGGTGCATCGTTGACGATGGGGACGACGCCGCTCGCCAGCAGCTCGATCGGCAGCAGCGACATGTTCGTCAGAGACAGCACCATGCCGGCAGCGCAGCGGTTGTAGATCTCATTGAGGCGGTCCCAGCCCACGGCGCCGTGGTTGACGTGTGCGAACGGCACGTCGTAGCCGGACATGTCCCAGCCGATGAGGTTGATCACGACGTCCGGACGGCGTCGGTGCAGTTCGGCGAGCGCGAGCAGGCCGAACTCGGTCGCGCGGCGGGGTGTCGGTGGGCGAACGTAGAAGACGACCTCGGTGCGTGCTGCGGTGTTCTCGAGGCTGTACCTGCTGACATCCGCGGCGAAGTCGAAATGATCGCAGACCATCCCATACTCGTCGTGCAGCTTGCCGGCGAGCCACCCGCCGGCGACGAGCCCGTGGAAACCGAGCCGATACGAGTTCTCGGCGAGCACGTAGTCGCTGCCGGCCGCGAAGAAGTACGGCTCGAAGTCCTGCGCGAAGTAGAAGCGCTTGGCCTGCCCCTCATAGCGGTACGCGGCGTATGCGTTCTCCCAGTCGGAGGCGACGATCGCGTCGTAGCCGGCGGCGAAACCCTCTGCCGGGTCGTAGAGACGGATGTCGGCCGCCAGCGTCGGGTAACCGCTCGACGCGGCCAACATGCTCCGCACGCCCTCGGCACTCACCGCCGGATACTTCATCGGCGAGTAGAGGTAGACCGTGAGCTCATGGCCGGCGTCCTCGAGGAACTTCATGAAGCGGAAGGCGTTCTGGTGGCCACCGCTCGTCGAGCTCGGCGGGCTGATCACCCAGGCGACGGAATAGCGCCCGTCACGGCCGTCATTGATCCCGGAGTTGAAATCGTTCGGCTTCGTCCAGTCGACCGCGATCACGTCGTCGGGGTACACGGAGCTGAGTGGCGCTCGGGAGAATCCGTTGTAGCGGTTGGACAACCACTTGCCACCGCGCCACGCAGCCGATTTCACGCCCTCGCTTCTCAGAACATCGATGGCGCGTGCGGCTTTACTCACTGGGTTCCTCCGTCGCGACCGGCGGGTAGAGCGCCTCGTTGATGAGCTGGCGGATGTAGTCGTAATCGGGGTCGAGTGGGTCAACCCCGTTGTCCGGCACGAGCTCGACGTTGACCATCGGCAGTTCTTTGGTCTTCATCGCCAACTGCGTGAAGTAGCCGAGCATGCTCTGCGGGATGTCGGTGTTCACAACCTTCGTTCCGGCCTTCGCGATCTCCTGGAACTTGGAGAGCACATTGGCCGGGTTGAACTGCTGCAGCACGGCATCCTGCAGCTGACGCTGCCTGGCCATGCGGTCGTAGTCGCTCGTGTCGTGGCGGGAGCGCGCGTACCAGAGGGCGTGGTAGCCGTCCAGGTGCTGCTCACCGGCCGGGATCCACTCCGCCACCGTGGTGAAGGTCTCATCCGCGTGGATCGGCACATCCTCCGGCACGTTGATCGTCACGCCGCCGAGGGCATCGATCAGGTCGGAGAAGCCCTGCATGTCCACGAGCGCGTAGTACTGGATCGTGAGACCCGTGATGCCCTCTGCGGCGGAGCGCATGCCCTCGACGCCGGGCTCGCTGCCCTCATTGACGGCGTTCGGGTACATCTCGGGGCTGACGAGGTCGACCTCGCTGTACACCCAGTTGAGCTGGCAGCCATCCGGCTCGCCGACTTCGCAACCGTCGATCGCGCCGTAGCCCTCCGGGTACACCGCGGCAAGCGGTGAGCCCTCCGGGAACGGGAAGTACTTCATGTCGCGCGGCAGGCCGATCGTCACGGCCTGGCCGGTCTCGGCGTCGATGCTGACCACCGAGATGCTGTCCGGCCTGGTGCCCTCGCGGTCGGCGCCGGTGTCTGCGCCGAGGAGAAGGATGTTGTAGCGGCCGTCGATCGGGTCCTCCGTCGGGCCGGCGACGAAGACAGACGACAGGAAGCTGCTCGTCGTCGTCGCGACGAAGGCGCCGTACGCCGCCGTGCCGGAGAGCGCGACCATCAGAACGGTGGTGAGTCCGGCGATCCAGCCGCGCGCGGAAGGCTTCGTGCGCACGAGTCGCACCAGGCGCAGGGTGTCCAGCGAGAGCACGACCCAGACCACGGCGTAGAAGACGAGCAGCAGCGCGGCGATCCAGAGCGTGATCGAGTTCGTGGCGACCGTGAGCAGCGTGTCGGGCCAGATCAGGCCGACGACGAGCGCGAGCAGGGCGAGCGTCCACAGCGTGAGCGTGCAGCCCAGGCCGAAGCGGCCGAGCCTGCGGTTGCCTGCCAGCACCTGCGGGGAGCCGGGGATCAGGAAGTTGAGGGCGACGAGCCACCAGGCGCGCCGCGTCATGACGGTCGAGGAACCGGCATCCGGGAAGCGCATCGGGCTCGCGGCACTCGATGCGTTGGCAAAACTCGGGTAGGCACTCATAGGCGGGCTTGCAGCGCTGCGTTCTTCTGTTCGACGAGCTCGGCGAGGTTCTCGGCGTAACGGCCGAGGGCGTCGCTCAGGCTGTCATCGGCCGTGGCGAGGATCTTCACGGCGATGAGGCCGGCGTTCTTGGCTCCGCCGATCGAGACGGTGGCGACGGGCACGCCGGCCGGCATCTGCACGATCGACAGCAGGGAGTCCATGCCGTCGAGCAGGCCGAGCGGAACGGGCACGCCGACGACGGGCAGGGTGGTGACGGATGCCAGCATGCCGGGCAGGTGCGCCGCACCGCCGGCACCGGCGATGATCACACGGATGCCGCGCGCGTGCGCCGACTTCCCATAGGCGATCATCTTCTCCGGTGTGCGGTGCGCTGAGAGCACCTCGACCTCGAACGGCACGCCGAACTCGCGCAGCAGCTCGGCCGCCGCGCTCATCACGTTCCAGTCGGAGTCGGACCCCATGACGACGCCGACAAGCGGCGCGGGCACGGTGTCGAGAGCTGGATCGTCGTTCACGAGGTCATTGAGCACGCAGACAATGTTATGGCTCAGTCCTGAAAGAACGCCGCAGCGGCTCGCGCCTGGTAGCTCACATCGTCGAGATCGTCGCCGCCGGCGTTGACGTGGCCGACCTTGCGGCCGGGACGGGGCTCCTTGCCGTAGTTGTGCACCTTGACGGTGGGGTGGGCCGCGAGCATCGACGCGTAGCGGTCGGCGAGGGTTCCGGATGCCGGGCCGCCCAGGATGTTCACCATGACCGTCCACGGGTCGCGGGTGCCCGTTCCTCCGAGCGGCAGGTCGAGCACGGCGCGCAGGTGCTGCTCGAACTGGCTGGTCGTCGATCCGTCCTGCGACCAGTGTCCACTGTTGTGTGGGCGCATGGCGAGCTCGTTGATGAGCAGACGCTCATCCGTGGTCTCGAACAGCTCGACCGCGAGCACACCGGTGACGCCGATGCCGTCGGCGATCGTCACGGCGATCTCCGCCGCGACATCCGCCAGCTTGCCGGCCGAGTGCGGCGCAGGCGCGATGACTTCGCTGCACACGCCGTCCAGCTGCACGGTCTCGACAACGGGCCATGCCGCGATCTCGCCGGACGGGCGTCTGGCGACGAGCTGTGCCAGCTCGCGCTTGAACTCGACGAGCTCCTCGACGAGCAGCGCTCCGCCGCGGCCGTCCTCTGCGAGCGCCTGGAACCAGTCGTCAACCTCGTGCGCGGCACGTACGACGCGCACGCCCTTGCCGTCGTAGCCGCCGCGCGGGGTCTTCACGACGGCACGGCCGCCGTGCGTGTCAAGGAACGCGCCAAGCTGTTCGGCGCTCTCGATCGCGGCCCAGTCCGGAACGGGCAGGCCGAGCTCCGAGAGCTTCGCGCGCATCGTCAGCTTGTCCTGCGCGTAGAGCAGCGCGTCTGGCCCTGGGTGCACCGGCGTGCCCTGTTCGATCAGCGCCCGCAGGATGTCCTGCGGAACGTGCTCGTGGTCGAAGGTGATGACGTCGACGGTCTGCGCGAAGGCGAGGACGGTTTCACGGTCGCGGTAGTCGCCGACGCCTGTCGCCGCGATCTCGGCCGCCATTCCATCGGCCTCGGCGAGCACACGGATCTCGATGCCGAGATTCACCGCGGCGGGAATCATCATCCGGGCCAGCTGGCCCCCACCGATCACTCCAACAATCATGGAATCGCACTCTCTCAAAGTCTGCAGGTGAATCACGGATGCCGCGCAGCACGCATTCAGCATCACGCGATCGCATGGCCGTAAACTGCCCTGCGCGTCGTACTACTATCTTTGCTCATTACCCGGCGCTCACAATTCAGTGCGTTCCATTCAAACGACGGGATCAGGCCATGCTCCAGCTGCCGGCACGGTTCACCCGGGCACGCATCCAGGCGTTCGCCGTCCAGGCCGCGAAGTTCGGCGCCGTCGGTGCCGTCGGACTCGTCGTGGATGTCGCGGTGTTCAACCTGCTGCGCGCGACCGTGCTGAGCCCGGAGCACCTGGCATCCGGCCCGATCATCGCCAAGATCATCTCGACGGCCGTCGCGATCCTCGTCAACTGGGTCGGCAACCGCTTCTGGACCTTCGGCAGCCAGCGCACGGGGCGCACCCTGCGTGAGGGCGTCGAGTTCTTCGCCGTGAGCATCGCAGGGATGGCAATCTCGGTCGGCTGCCTGTGGTTCTCGCGTGAGGTGCTCGGCTACACCTCGCTGCTGGCCGACAACATCGCCTCGAACGTCATCGGGCTCGCCCTCGGCGCCGCCTTCCGCTTCCTGATGTACCGCTACTGGGTGTTCGC
>JBEVGZ010000368.1:0-2526 GCA_040511515.1 Microterricola sp. | reverse complement strand
CTCGCCGCACAGCCCTAACCGCACAGCCTCACCGCGCAGCCCTCACCGCGCAGCCCTCACCAACTCAGCCGGCCGAGGCGTCACTGAGCGGCGCCGGGCACGTCTCGCCCGGGCACACGGCCAGCTCGAAGTGCCACATCTCGTTGCCGTAGGTCTGACACAGGCCGTAGTCGCTGCCGTGCTGGCTCAGCCAGCTGTCGGCATCCGTCGGCCCGATGTCAACGGCGAGCCCCTTCACGTGGGTCGACTCCTCCGGCGTCTTCACCCACTTGCGCGCCTCCTCCTCGCTCAGATAGTTGCGAATCGCGTTGTCGAGGAGCAGCTGCTGGTAGCGCTCACTGCGCCAACCGTCGGTCACGAACATCTCGACGCCGTCCGCGGCCGCGTCGGCGGCGGCCCGCTGCATCGCGTTCTTCAGATCCAGGTCGAGGTTGGCGATGGTCGGCAGATCGTCGGCGTACGGCGAGACGCTCTCGCCGTCGGGGATGTACCCGTCTTCGGCGCCGAGATCCGATTCGCTCGCCGTTGCGGATCCATCGGCCGCGAAGGCGCAGCCGCCGAGTGTGAGCGCGATGAATGAGACGACGATCGCGGAGGCGGCGGCGCGCAGAGTGCGGGGGAGTGGCTGTGGCATTGATTCTCTTCCTGTTGCGAAGCGCCACAAACGGTGGCAGGCATCCAGCCCATCAGCTGCCGTGTTGCGTGAGCGTATTGTGATCACCACACAGTTCTGACATGCCGGGTTCTGACATGCCGGCCGCGACAGAGCCGAGTCCGACTGCGGAACAATGGGGTCATGACATCCGAGCTGAATGACTCCGCCGCACTCTTCGTGACTGAACGCCACATGGGAATCCTCTCGACGCTCGGACATCGCGGGGGAATCCACTCCGTGCCGGTCGGGTTCACCGTGGAGAACGGCATCCTGCGCATCATCACGTCCGACGGAACGCAGAAGGTGCGCAATGTCGAGCGCGGGGGCACGGCGACGGTGGCACAAGTGCACGAGGGTCGGTGGATCTCGTTCGCGGGCGCGGCCTCAATCAACCGCGATGCCGACGCAGTCGCGCACGCTGTCGCACTCTATGCCGGGCGCTATCGGCAACCGCGGGTGAACCCGATCCGCGTGGTCATCGAGATCACGATCGAGAAGACCATGGGCTCGGCCGACCTCTTCGCATCGGGGAAGAGCGTGGCCTGACGGCGCGCTGTCGACCCGCGTGGGCAATCGTGGCCAGAATGGGATTATGGACGCCGTGCTTGACCAACTCACCCGCACCGTGACCGCTGCGAAGACGCTCGAGGACCTGGCCCGCCCGATGCTCGAGATGCTCGAAGCGGTCACCGGGCTCGAGTAGACCTACCTCACCACCGTCGACCTCGACCGCGGTGAGCAGAGCATCCTGTTCGCCCGCAACGTCAGCGAGTTGCAGATCTCGGAGGGGCTCACGGTGCCATGGGCGGACACGCTGTGCAAGCGCGCGCTCGACGAGAGCCACTTCTACACCTCTGACGTGCCTGTGCGCTGGGCGGACTCCGAGGCGGCGGCTGCCCTCAACATCCACACCTATGTGAGCATGCCGATCGAGACCGAGAGCGGCGGGCTGTATGGGACGCTGTGCGCGGCCAGCGCGGCGCCGCTGCCGTTGAAGCCGCAGTCCCAGCTTGTGCTGGAACTCTTCGCGAAGCTGATCGCGCAGCAGGTTGAGCGGGAACTGCTGTTCCAAAGCCTGCAGCAGGCGAACAGCGAGCTGGCCTCTCACGCTTCGACGGACGCGCTCACCGGCTTGCCGAATCGGCGGCTGCTCCTCGATGAATTGCGCCGCGCGTTGGCTCGCGGCACCCGCGACGATCGCGGTGTGATCGTCGCCTTCATCGACCTCGACGGGTTCAAGGCCGTCAACGACGCCCACGGCCACGACATCGGCGACGAATTCCTCCTCGCCATCGCGCGCCGCCTCGGATCAGCGGTGCGGCAAGGCGACGTGCTGGCCAGGCTCGGCGGCGACGAGTTCGTCGTGATCGGCGAAGGGCAAGAGGCCTCGGACACGTTGAGCATGGCGGATGCCGCCGAGGCACTGCGCTCGCGGCTGGCCGAGTGCACAATGGGGCGATTCGAGCTCAGCGACCGAGTCGTCGACTACGCGGGGGCCAGTGTCGGCGTCGTGGTCGTCGACGCCCCGAGCACGACGGCGGAGTCGGCCCTCCGGCTGGCGGATGAGGCGATGTACGCGGTCAAGCGTGCGCGCGCGGCGGTGCGCCCCGTCGTCCCCGTGCTCTGAGCCGTCAGATGCGGGGAAATCAGGTGCGGGGACATCAGAGCCCGCTGACCGCCTCGAGACGGCCAGACTCGACCGCTTCCCGGAACGCCGCGTAGTCGCGGTTGTTCTGTTCGGCGTATGCGCTCGCAAAGTCGGCGATGGCCCGGTCGAACACATCGGATCCGCCGAGGTAGGCGGCGATAGCGACGCGATCACCCGCCCGAGCGTGCGCCCTGGCCAGCGTCTCCCCGCAGAGGTGCGCGTA
>JBEVGZ010000367.1:0-9295 GCA_040511515.1 Microterricola sp. | reverse complement strand
AGCAGAATGGCTGCCGTCGCCCCGCAGAACACCCGACTGCCCACCAACAATGGCTCGAAAGCCATGCACAGTCCGCGGATGTCCCGCGTATCGATTCCAATACTGCGCACGCCGTGGAACGGAGCATCGATGTCCCTGCCACGCAATCGTTTGTCGCTCAGCCCGTGCCATTCACTGTCGCGAACGCCGAACGCCGAACCACGCAGATGAGACGGAAGTGGGCTCGATGTCGGCACACGCCCCATCGTGACGGATTCGCCACGCACGTGCGGAAGTTATCCACAGGCTGGGCCTCTGGGCGTTCCGACGGCGCGCAGCAAACGCAGTTCTCGCCCCGATCGGTCGCGCGGAGGGGCGAGAACTGCGTTTGTTGGCGGCCGCTAGACCAGCGAGTCGCGCCAGGCGGCGTGCAACTGCGAGAAGCGGCCCGTGCCGGCAATGAGCTGCTCCGGCGAACCGTCCTCGACGATGCGGCCGTGCTCCATCACCAGCACCCTGTCGGCGATCGACACCGTGGAGAGCCGGTGCGCGATGATCACGGCGGTGCGGTCGGCGAGCAGGGTCTGCAACGCCTCCTGCACCAGACGCTCGCTCGGGATGTCGAGCGAGCTCGTGGCCTCGTCGAGGATCAGCACGGCCGGGTTCGCAAGGAAGGCGCGGGCGAAGGAGATCAGCTGACGCTGACCGGCGCTCACCCTGCCGCCGCGCTTGTTCACATCGCTGTCATAGCCGTTCGGCAGCGACTCGATGAAGTCGTGGGCGCCGACGGCCCGCGCCGCAGCCTTGATCTCATCGAGCGTGGCATCCGGCTTTCCGATGGCGATGTTCTCCGCAACCGTTCCGGAGAACAGGTACGCCTCCTGGGTGACCATCACGATGGCCCGGCGCAGATCCTTGGGGTGCAGGTCGCGCAAGTCGACGCCGTCGAGGCTGACCCGGCCGGCGCTCGGGTCGTAGAAACGCGAGATGAGCTTGGCCAGCGTCGTCTTGCCCGCGCCCGTCGACCCGACGAGGGCGATGGTCTGCCCCGCCGGAATCTCCAAGTCGAATTCGGGCAGGATGTCGCGATCCTTGGTGTACGCGAAGCGCACGCCGTCGAAGCGCACCGTGCCCTCTGCGTTCCACAGGTCGACCGGCTTCACGGGGTCGGGAACGCTCGGCTGTTCCTCGAGCACGCCCGAGATCTTCTCGAGCGCGCTCGACGCCGACTGGTAGCCGTTGTAGAACATCGCCATGTCCTCCATCGGGTCGAAGAAGCGCTTGGTGTACAGCACCGCCGCGAGCAGCACGCCGACCTCGAGGCTGCCGTCGACGACACGGAATCCACCCCAGAGCAAGGTGACGGCGACCGCCGTGTTGCCGATCAACGCCAGGCCAGGGTTGAACACGGCGAAGAGGCCGAGCACCTTGGCGTTCACAGTGCGGTAGTCCTCGACGAGCTCGCCGAACTCGTCTTCGTTGCGCTTCTCCTTGCGGAAGGCCTTGACCGCACGGATGCCGGTCATGGTCTCGACGAACTGCACGATGAGCTTCGCCGATGCCACGCGCGAGCGCCGGAACTGGGTCTGCGAGCGCAGCTGGAACCAGCGCGTCAGGATCCCGAGCGGGATCAGCGACGCGAGCAGCACCAGGCCGGACGGGGCGTCCAGGATCAGCAGCATCACGGCGGTGAACACCATGTACATGAGGCCGCGTACGAGCAGGGTCAGGCCCTCGTCCAGGAGCTCGCGAATCGCATCGAGGTCGCTGGTCTGGCGCGAGATGATGCGACCAGAGGTGTACGACTCGTGGAACTCCAGGCTCAGCCGCTGCGTGTGCAGGAACACTCGCGTGCGCAGGTCGATGAGCACGGCCTGGCTGATCCTGGCCGACAGCCGGATGTAGCTGGCGATCAGTACACCGCCGATGAGGCCGGTGAAGAGGTAGGCGAGGCCGGCGAAGGCGACGGGGAACCAGTTCTGATCGATCAGGGCTGGGATGCCCTGGTCGATGCCGTAGGCAATGAGGGCAGGACCGGCGACCTGGGCGGCCGAGGACACGACGATCGCGGCCGCCGTGACCCACAGCTTGGCGTGCAGGGGCTTCAGCAGCGAGCCGAGCAGCGCCCGCGACCTCGCGCGGATCTGCTTGGACTCTGCCTTGCTGTACTCATTGCGTTCTTCGCCTTGGACTCCACTGACAGACGTCTGGTCGCTCATCGTGTCGCCTCCTCTCGCGTTGCGCGTTCGGTACGGGTTTCTGCTGCCTCTTCCGCGGCGATCGCCAGTTCTCGCTCGATCGTGCGGTCAGAGTCGGGGTCGGGCTCGGGCTCGTCGACGACGGCGGCCATGCGGACGTCCTCCTCGAGGCTCGTGATCACGAAGCGGTAGTGCTCGCTCGTGCGCAGGAGCTCCGAGTGGGTGCCGACGGCCGTGATGCGACCGTCCTCCAGGAGCGCCACCCGATCGGCGAGCATCACCGTCGACGGGCGGTGCGCGACGATGAGTGCCGTCGTCGAGGCGAGCACCTCGCGCAGCGCGGCCTCAACGCGCGCCTCGGTTGTGACGTCGAGCGCCGAGAGCGGGTCGTCGAGCACGAGAACGGCCGGCTTGGCCGCGACGGCTCTCGCCAGCGCGAGACGCTGTCGCTGTCCACCGGACAGGCTCATGCCCTCCTCGCCGACCCGTGTGTCCAGGCCGTCCGGCAGATCATAGGCAAAGGCGGCCTGCGCGATCGCCAGTGCCTGTTCCAGCACCCGCTCGGCCTCGGCAACCACCGCCGGGTCATCGCCGGCGAGCTCCGGGCGGCCGAGCAGCACGTTGTCGCGCACCGAGGCACTGAAGAGCGTGGCATCCTCGAACGCCATCGCGATGTGGCTGCGCAGTTCCTCGCGCTTGAACGCGCGCACGTCGACGCCGTCGAGGGTGACCGAACCGCCGGTCACGTCGTAGAGGCGGGTGGTGAGCGCCGTCATCGTGGTCTTGCCGCAGCCGGTGAGGCCGACGAGCGCCATCGTTTCCCCCGGCGTGAGCACGAGGTCGACACCGTCGAGCAGATCGGCGAAGCGCTCAGGCGAATCCTGGTAGCGGAAGTGCACATCGGTGAACGCGAGCTCGCCACGCGGGCGCTCCAGCTGCTGCGGCTCGTCCGGGTCGACGATCGTGTTCTCGCTGTCGAGGATGTCGAAGAAGCGGTCGGTCGCGGTGCGGGCATCGAGGGCGAAGGCGAGCATGAATCCGATCGACTCGATCGGCCACGCGAGCACGGTGGCCGTCGCGAAGAACGCCACCAGTTCGCCGACGCTGAGCTGCCCCTGCGCGGCCAGCCAGATGCCGACGACCAGGCAGATCGAGAGCGCGATCGCGGGCACGACCATGATCCACACCCAGATGCTCGCGTCGAGCTTCGCCTTGGCGATCTCGGTGCTGCGCAGCGACTCGGCCTGGCTGCGGAAGTTCGACAGGGCGTGCTTGCCCCGGCCGAATGCCTTGAGCACGCGGATGCCGTGCACCGACTCCTCAACGGCGGTGGCGAGGTCGCCTGCCTGATCCTGGCTGAGGCGGGACTTCTCGGAGTAGCGCCCTTCGAAGCGGTATCCGGCCCACCAGAGCGGAAGCGAACAGACCAGGAAGATCAGCCCGAGCAGCCAGTTCATCGACATCAGGATGCCGACGCCGACGACGATCACGACGAGGTTGACGATCGTCAGCACGAGGCCGAAGGAGAGCCAGCGGCGAATCAGGCCGAGGTCGCTGACGGCGCGCGAGAGCAGCTGCCCGCTCGGCCACTTGTCGTGGAAGTTCACGGGCAGGTCTTGGAGCTTGGCGTACAGGGCGTTGCGCATCCGCGCCTCGACCTTCGTTCCCGGGCCGACGACGAGCCAGCGGCGCAGGCCGTAGAGCAGCGCCTCGACGGCGCCGAGCACGAAGACGAGCAGCGTGAGCGGAACGACGGCCGCGGCATCCTTGTTCGCCAGCGGGCCGTCGACGATCTGTTGCAAGACCTGCGGAATGGTCAGCGCAATGAGCTGCGCGACGAGGGCGGCGAGCATGCTGCCGACGAAGGCGGGCATGGCGGGGCCGACGTAGGCGCGCAGGCGCCAGAGAGTGCGCAGGGTTCCGAGCCGGGGTGCGGCGTCGTCCCCGTGCTGCGTGGGCGGATGCTGGTGTTCAGCGGTTGAAGGCAAGGTGGTTCCCCAGAGTGTGAGTGGCAGAAAGGCCCGCGATCGGGCTCAGATCCGGCTCGCTCGTGCGGTCGATCGCAGAGCGATCGAAAGGAGACGAGGCGGTCTCGTTGTGATGGGCAGTACGCCAGATGCGAACTGCGTGCAGCGCGTGTGCGGCGCGGCTTAGCGCGCCGGAAGAAAGACGCGGGCGGGGAGTGGGGACGCGGCACGGGCAGCGCTACCCACATAACGGTTCTGAACCGTGGTGTGTGCTGTCTGTGTCATTGCATCCTCCTGGCGCGTCGTTGTCATCTGGTGCTGCGTGTCATCCGGTGCCGCGAACGAGTGGAACGGAACCGTTCGGCGCACAGCCTTACAGACTATGGGTAGATGCTCACCCCGCGCAAGCATCAGTCTCGCTATACGCTGGACGGCGAGTGCGAAGGAGTACGGATGCATTGGGGAGGCCTGCTCGCGCGTCGTTCGCGCGCGGTTCGAAGCCTCCTGGCGGCGTTCGCCGGAGTTGTCCTCATCACCGGGGCGTTGTTGGCCGGCGTGATCGGCTACCTCGATGCGGCAGTGCCAGCGGGGATGCGCGCCTCCCTCGAACAATCCGCACCGGAGGACGCCGCGCTGCGGGTGTCCCTCCGTCTCGGCGCGGATGCCGTCGACCAGCGGGAGCGTGTCGAGCACACGTTCCGGCGCCTGTTCCCCGAGGGCACTCTGTTCATGCCCCGCACCGTCGAGGCGTCGCCGCTGGCGGGAACGGCGCACGGCTCCCACGACGAACCCGATCGGGCGCAGGCGCTCTTCGTCCTTGCAGCCGTCGAAGGCGTGCGCGAGGACGCGCAGCTGATCGACGGAGACTGGCCACACATCGGGGCGGCCGGTGCGCTAGAGACCACGGTGCACGCAGAGGCGGCCGCCGCGCTCGGCCTCGCCATCGGCGACACCGTCAGCCTCGATTCGCGGGCGGGCGAGGGTGCGACCCTCCACATCGTGGGGACCTGGCGCCCGAGTGACGCGCACTCGCCGTTCTGGTTCGGCGATGCGATGGCCGCGACCGGGCGGAGCGGCTCCGGCTTCGGCCCGTTCCTCATCGGGGAAGCGAGCTTCGCCGCACTTGCCGAGAGCGGGGTCCCCGTCGCTCCCTACGCCAGGTGGACGCTCATTCCGGATGCCGCCGCGCTCAGCGAGCCCCGCGTCGCCGAGCTGCGTGACGCGCTCACCGGGACGGAGCGCGCGCTGCGCGAGGATCCCACTCTCAACGGCAGTGGAGTGTCGCTGAGCGGCGGCCTCGCCCTCGCGCTGGACCGCATCGACAACTCCCTGCGCAGCGTGGCGGGGCTCGCGCCGATTCCCATCGTGCTGATCGCCGCCATCGGTCTGATCGCACTGGCCCAGTTGAGCCGCGTGCTCGCCACGGCCCGGTCGGTTGAGACGGGGCTGCTGCGCGCCCGCGGCGCATCCGTGCGCCAGTTCGGCCTGGTGGCTCTGCTCGAAGCGGCGATCATCGCCGTGCCGGCCGGCGTGGTCGGCTCTGCTCTCGGCGGCGCACTGGCTGCGGCCGCGGCGGCGACCGAGCCGGCATCCGCGGCCGTTCGGGCGATGCCGATCGGGCTTCTCGTCGCCGCGGCCGCCGTGGCACTCGCGATCGTCGTGGCGGTGCTCGATGCGGCCACCGTGCACCGTGCGCGCGGCGAGTTGTCTGGGCGCGGCTCCCGCACCGTACTGGTCGGTGCCGCCGTGTTGCTGACCGGGGCCGCCGCGCTGGCGCTCTGGCAGTTCCACACGGTTACCGAAGGCGGCGGCGTCTTCGGCGCGCTCGCCCCCGCACTTGCTCTCGTGGCCTGCGCGCTGCTCGGCGTGCTGCTCCTCGCGCCGCTCGGCAACACCGTTGCCATGCTCGCCGCACGCCGACCTGGACTCAGCCCGGCCCTGCCGGCCCGTCAGCTGGCGCGACGCATCTCACTGTTCACGGTCGCCGCCCTTCTCGTGATGCTCGCGACCGCCGGCACCGGTTTTGCCGCGGCGTTCTCCGCCACGTGGCGGGAGCTCGACACCATGACGTCCATGCTCGGAACGGGCAGCGCCGTGCGCGTGCAACTGGCGACGGGCAGTGCGGACGCCGTTGCGCTGAGCTCCGCTGCTTTGGCTTCTACCGGTCTGCCGGAGGCGACGACCGCCGCGCCTGTGCGCACCGAAGCGATCACGATTGGATCCGAGAAGGCCCGTCTCATCGCGCTGCCGTCCGCACGGCTGCGCTCGGTCACTCCCGATCTGCACGGGAGGATCGCCATCCCCGCCATGCAGGACGCGCTCCCGAACGAGCCGGGTGGCCTCGCACTGCCCGATGCGACCCGCAGCCTGCGGCTGAGCATCGAGAGCGTCGCCCCCGACGCCGCGCGCGCCGGAACGGTGCAGCTGTCGATCTGGCTGGCCGCCACCGACGGCACCCTGCGCCAACACGATGCCGGCGATCTCGCCCTGGCCACCGGGAACAGCGTCGAGCTCACCGTGCCCCTGCCGGAGGCCGCAGGCGCCTCGCTCGTGGCGCTCGAGGGCCACCTCCTCGGCTCCGGTGGCGCCGAGGACGTGCAGGTCGCTCTGCGTGGCGTCGCGGCATCCTCCCGCACCGATGGATCGGACGCGGCAGCCCTCAGCGGGGCCGGATTGCCGGCGGCGATGACACTGGCGTGGAATGCGACGAACGGCCGCGCACTCGTTGACCCGGCCCCGTCCGAACCGGTGCCACTCGTGCTCAGCACCACGCTGGCCACCCGGCTCGGCGCCGAGCCGGGCGACCCGATCGAGTTCCGCATCTCGGCGGACGGCCGGCGCGTGCGCGGCGTCGTGTCCGCACACTCCCCCCTGCTCCCGAGCCTCAGCGATGCGGCAGGCGTGATGGCCGATCTCGGCACGCTGCAACGATTCGCCCTGGCCGCGGGTGATGCGGTTCCCGCCGGCAATGAGGTGTGGATCGCACCCTCTGGAGCCGGCGCCGCATCCGGCTCGGGTGACGCCGCGGCGAGCGCGCGCATCGCGACGGCGACCCGCGCGCTGGGCATTCCCGGGGCCACCGTGACAACGCCGGCACAGCTCTCGACGGAGGCCATCCTCCTCCCGGCGGTGATCGGCCTCTGGGCGGGGGCAGCCGGTGCGATCCTGCTCGCGCTGCTCGCCGTCTTCGCCACGGCGATGGCAGTGCTGAGCGCGCGGCGCAGCGAGGCCGTGCTGTTGCGCGCACTCGGCGTGACGGCCAGACAGCAGGCCCGAGGCCGCGGTGCGGAGCTCGCGACGGTGCTCGGCGTCGCCGCGATGCTCGGAGCGCTTGGCGGGCTCCTCATTGCGGGCATCACCGTCTCGTCGCTGGCCCGCGCCGCCGTCAGCGCGGCTCCCGCCGCCCTTGACGTGCGGTTCGGACTCGACCTCGGCCCCGCCGCCGCACTCCTCGCCCTGCTGGCGCTCGGCGTGGCTGTCGTGACGGCCGACTACGCCCGGCGGGTTCGCCGTCAGGCGCTGGCCACGACACTCCGCGAGGAGGGCGAATGAGCGCGCGCACGCCGTATCGCGGTCTCGGCGCCACCGCGCTGCTCTGGCGTCAGCTGAGCACGCGGGCGGGCGCATCGATCGGCGTCGCACTCCTCGTGTTCGGGGCGGCGACGATCGGCATGGCGGCGCCGCGCGCCGTCGAACGCCTCAACACGGCTTCGATGCAACAGCGTGTCTCCGAACTCACCGCGCCGGAGCGCGATCTCGTCGCCGATGCCGCAGGCGGGCCGGAGGTCGGGCCCGTCCCAGAGGGTTCACCCGATGACGCGTTCGGCCTTCCGGCCGAGGTCGCCGCGGTGTGGGGCAAGCAGGAGGCGGCGCTCCGGGGCATCCGGAACGATCTCAGCCCTCTGCTCCAACGGAGCCTCGGTGCACCGGAATACACCGTGCAGTTCGGTGCGCTCCGCGCGCAGAAGCCCGGCGCGGGGCCGGCCGCGCCGGTGCACCTGGTGCTTCCGACCTTTGACCCGCGCCTGGCAGAGCGGGTGCGCTACGTCGACGGCGCCGCTCCACGGAGTGATGCCACCCCCCTTCCGCGCGCTGAGGCGGTCGAGATCGCACTCTCCGAGCAAACGGCGGCCGACATGGAGTGGCCACTCGGCGAGGAACGCTGGACGGAGCTGGACGGCGCTGGAGCCCAGCTGTTGCGGCTCGCAGGGATCTATGTCGCGGCCGACGCCGAGGATCCCTACTGGCAGCACACCCTCGCCGCTCTCGCCTCCAGTATCGTCGACGACGGAATCAGCCCGCCGCAGTTCACGAGTGTCGCCTTCGTCGATCCGTCGTCGTGGGTGGCGTTCGGCGCAATGCCCGTGATGCCGCGCAGCCACATCTGGTATCCGCTGCAGCTTCAGACGCTGCGCTCGACAGACAACGCGGCGCTCCTCGTCGATCTCCGCGAGGTGTCGACGCATCCGGCCGTCGTCGACTCCGGACCCCCATTTGACCGCTTCGCCCCGCTCGACCCGCCCGGCGCGGTGCCAACGATTCCGAGCATCGGGGCGGCGGAGCTCGGCTCATCGGCGATCACGACGCTCGAGCGTTCTGAGCGCGCCGACGCCGCGCTCATCACCGTGCTCGCGCTCACCGCCATCGGACCGCTCGGGGTGACCGTTGCGGTGATCGTGCTCGGCACCGGCATCGTCGCGAATCGCCGCAGGCGTTCGATCGGCCTCGCCGCTGCCCGTGGCGCTTCGCAGCGACAGCTGCGGTTCGTGCTGGCGCTTGAGGGGGCGCTCATCGCCGTGCCGGCAGCGCTGCTCGGCGCTGTGCTCGGAACCGTGCTCGTTCCGGGCGTCGAACCCTCGACGGTCGGCATCGTCTGTGCGGTGCTGCTCGCCGCGACGCCGCTCACGGTCCTCGTCGGACGGGCGTCCGCGTTCGGCGCCGACGGCATGAGGAGCGCCGGATCATGGGCGAGCAGCGGAAGCGCGCATCCTGCGCGGCATCGACTGCGCGCGGTGCTTGAGCTCGCCACGGTCGGTCTGGCGGCGGCCGGCACCGTTGCCGTTCTCGGCCGCGGCTACGACGAGGAGTCCTCTGGTGTCGATCCGCTCTTGGCCGCGACCCCGCTGCTGCTGTCGCTCGCCGTGTGTGTCG
>JBEVGZ010000366.1:0-2802 GCA_040511515.1 Microterricola sp. | reverse complement strand
CGTAGAGGCCGGACCCGACACCGCCGGGTGCGAGTTCACCGAGCATCATGTTGAGCATCGCCATTCCGCCGCCGAGCGCCGTGAAGCTGTCGTGCATCGAGTTGACGGCGCCGGTGGAGGTGAGCGTGCTCGTCGTGCCGAACAGGGTGGAGCCGAGCTCGCCGAAACGCTGCTCCTTGCCCTCCATCGCCCCACCGGCCAGGCCGGGCGCGGTGCCGTTGGCGCTGAGCTCGAAGTAGGTCATCGCCGAGAGCGAGAGCACGAAGAAGGTGCCCATCGCGGCGAGGATTGCGTAGCCCTGGCGGTTGTCGCCGACGATGCGCCCGAAGGTGCGCGGCAGCGCGAAGGGGATCACGAGCATCAACAACACCTGCACGACATTGACCCACGCCGTCGGGTTCTCGAAGGGGTGCGAGGAGTTGGCGTTGAAGAAGCCACCTCCGTTGGTGCCGAGGAGTTTGATGGCCTCCTGCGAGGCGACGGGGCCGCCGGGGACCGTTTGGGTGCCGCCGCCGAGCGTCGTCACATCCTGGAAGCCGTTGACGTTCTGGATGACGCCCCCGATGATCAGCACGACGGCCGAGACCGTGGCGATCGGCAGCAGGATGCGGAGCGATCCGCGCACGAGGTCGACCCAGAAGTTGCCGATGGTCGGACTCACGCGGCGGGCCAGGCCACGCACCAGGGTGACGGCCACGGCGATGCCGACGGCGGCGGAGACGAAGTTCTGCACGGCCAGGCCGAGCAGCTGCACGCTGTAGCCCATCGTGACCTCGGGGGAGTAGGACTGCCAGTTCGTATTCGCCACGAAGGAGATCGCGGTGTTGAACGAGAGTTGTTCGCTGACGGCGGGCAGGCCGAGCGACCACGGCAGGAGCGCCTGCAGGCGCTGGAGGCCGTACACGATCAGGATGCCGACGGCCGAGAACGCGAGGACGCTGCGGAAGTAGATCGGCCAGGTCTGTTCGGATTCCTGGTCGACACCGATCACCCGGTAGATCCCGCGTTCGACCCGGAGATGTCTGGGGCTCGTGTAGACGCCGGCCATGTAGTCGCCGAGTGGACGGTAGAGCACCGCGAGCACGAGGGCGACGGTTGCCAGTTGCAGGATGAAGAACATCAGCGGGGCCATCTAGAAGCGCTCCGGTTTCAGCAGGGCGTACACCAGGTAGGCGACGGCGGCCACGGCCAGTGCGGCGCTCAGCAGGTCGAGAGCGGTGCGCAGATCGAATCCGCTCACAGTTTCTCCACCCCCCGAGCAATGAGGGCGACGACTGCGATGAGCAGCACGATCGCGCCGATGAAGACGATGTCGATCACGAGAACTCTCCCGGTAGGGCGGTGCCGGGAGGCATCCCGCCCGGCCGTGGCCGGTGGCCACAGGGAGAGTCAAATGGTTCAGCTGCGCTGGATCGGGGGTCTTTACGCTTTCCTCACGGCGGGGAGCGGAATCCTCACGGCGGCCTCGCAGCCGGTGTTCGAGCGGGGGCTAGCGGCCGGCGCGGTCGGCGGCGATGAGGAGCGTCTGCACACGGGGTGTTGCCTCCGGCGTCATCCGAATCTCGACGCGCAGGCGGCCGCTGCGCCCGGGCAGGAACCAGACGAGGTGCGCCGGACCGTCCGACGTCTCCGCTACCGGCCGGGCGTCGCCGTCCAGGCCACCGATGTCCGTCAGCGCCAGCCGGAGAGCGGAGCGGCGACGGGCAAGCGGCTGGTCCAGGTCGATATTCTCGGAGAAGAGCGCCGTGTCCAGCGGCTCGACGAGCGCGTCGGCCGCGGTGAGGATGTCGGTGACGCTGCGCTGTGCGGCGCGGGTCTCTGGCCAGAGGGCGAGCGCCGGCGTCGCAGCGGCTGAGCTCTCGCGCGACGCGAGCAGCGCGTCGAATGCCTCCGTCGTGACCTCGGACACCCGCGAGTACGTGGCGTTCTCGAACGCGATCACGCCGAAGCCGTGTTCGAGCGACCAGCGCATGTGCGCCGAGAATCCGGGGTATCCGCCGGAGTGCGAGACGACGCGGCTCGTCGGCGAGTAGTGCTCGACGAAGAGCCCGAAGCCGTAGCCGGTCGGATGCCCCGTTGCGTCCTGGTCGAGGCGGTGCAGCTGTTGCATCTCCCGCCGGGATGCGGCGCTGAGCACGGCGTCGTCCGCGGCCTCCGAGCCCGAGGCGGGGTCGAAGGCGCGCGCCAGCCAGCGCGCCCAGGTGGCGAGGTCGGCGACCGTGCTGAAAAGCCCACCGATGGGCGAGAACGCGCCGGGGCCGCTGAGGGGGAGCGGCTCCCAGCCGCCGGCGTGCCGGCGGTGTCCGATCACGATGCCGCCTGCGGCCGGCACGGTCTCGTCGAAGCCGGTGGCGGCCAGGCCGAGGGGCTCGAGCAGGCGCTGCTCGACCACGCGGCGGTACGGCTGCCCCGCAGCGACCTCGATCACCCGCCCGAGCAGGGCGTAGCCGAGGTTCGAGTACGCGAAGCGGGTGCCGGGCTCCGACTCGAAGCGCACCCCGGCGGAGAGGAG
Source organism: Microterricola sp. (assembly GCA_040511515.1). GTDB lineage: Bacteria > Actinomycetota > Actinomycetes > Actinomycetales > Microbacteriaceae > Microterricola. The sequence goes on along the minus strand of JBEVGZ010000366.1, from coordinate 290 downwards.
CGCGTCGAACTCGTCGGCTGGCAGGCTCTCCTGGCGGTCGCCCCACGGGTCGTCGGTCGGCAAGCCGGCCGACATGGTGAGCAGCATGCGCAGCGTCGGCACCGCCGATTGAGTCGACGGCAGCCTCTCCAGGCTCAGGGCCGGGATGAAGCGGGTGATGGGGTCGTCCAGGCCGAGCAGGCCAGCGTCGCGGAGTGCCAGCACGGCGGCGGCGGTGAAGCTCTTCGTGCACGACGCGATGCGGAAGGCAGCGTCGGGAGCTGCGCCGGCGCTGTTCAGCTGCTGCAGGC
>JBEVGZ010000365.1:0-10909 GCA_040511515.1 Microterricola sp. | reverse complement strand
ACTGGAGCGCATGGTGCTCCGCGCCCGGGAACTCTCCGGCCTCTGAGCGCGCTTACTCGCGCAGGTAACGCCACGGCAGCTCGCGGATGTCGAGCCGGTGCCGTGGCCCTGCCGCGTCGAGCAGTGCGGAGTCGACCGATCCATCTGCCCCGCCGTATGTGACATCCGCCTGCCAGAGCACAATCGTCCGGCCTGGGGCGAACCGTGTCGCGTACTCGACGATGGGCCGCTGCCGCGCGGTCCGCAGCGCGTCATCACTGGATGGCGCTCCGATCAGCCCGAACAGGGTGACCCAGGTGGGTGGGAACAGCGTGAGTTCGCCGGCCGCGTGCATCGCGAGCGCACCATCCGGCGTGACCCAGCGGTGCGCGACGGCCTCGTTGGGCTCTAAAGCGATGGGCCCCGCCGGCGCCTCGGCCACGTAGAACCACGTGCGCAGTGGCTTCGGCGATTCCCGGGGCGGATGCCAGCGCGACACCGGCACGAGCGCTGCCTCCTCCAGCAGCAGGCCGGTCTCCTCGCGGGTCTCGCGTGCGGCAGCACGACGGCTCGCCGCCGCCTCATCCTCCAGCGGCAACTCAAGCAGACTGTCGGAGTTCGCGGGGTCGGCCCCGACCACGACGAGATCCGCAGGGTCGACGGCGCCGCCGGGGAACACCCAGGCGCCGGCGAAACTCCCCCGGTCGTGCGGGCGCTCCAACAGCAGCACCTCGACCCCGGTGCCGCCGGAATCGCGCAGCAGCACGACCGTCGCGGCCAGCCCGATCGCGTTACCGCGTGCGGTGAGTCCATTCGCTTCCATCGGCGCCCCTCTCGGAGCCAGAATACGCCCGCGGCCGACAGCAGGCGCGGGTAGGCTGCCGTCATGAGCGCAGCGATCGAGCCAAGCAGCCGGCTCTCCCGGCGCCTGCTCGCACCGAATCCCGGCCCGATGACCCTCGACGGGACGAACTCCTATCTGCTGGCAGCACCGGGCGGCGCGTCATCCGTCGTCGTCGATCCGGGCCCGCTCGACGAGGCACATCTCCGGGCTTTGGCCGCCGCGCCCGTCGAGCTGATCCTCGTCACGCACCACCACGCCGATCACACGGCAGGGTCCGCTCGGCTCGCCGCGCTGACCGGCGCCCCGGTGCGCGCTCTCGACCCTGCGCACTGCATCGGTGCCGAGCCGCTGCGAGGCGGTGAGGAGCTGCTGGCCGCCGGTGTCGGCATCCGCGTTGTCGCAACGCCCGGGCACACCTCCGACTCTGTGTGCTTCCTCCTCGCCGACGACGCCCCACTGGACTCGGCGGCCAGCACGTCGGGCGGCACCGCGGCAGGCTCCGTGCTGACGGGCGACACGATCCTCGGCCGCGGAAGCACCGTCATCGCGCACCCGGACAGCACGCTCGCCGAGTACCTCGACTCGCTCGACACGCTCGCGGCCATCGGCGCGGCGCTCGTCCTTCCCGGGCATGGGCCGGTGCTGCCCAGCCTCGCCGACGTCTGCGCGCAGTACCGAGAGCACCGGATGCAGCGGCTCGACGAGGTGCGCGCAGCACTCGCCGTGCTCGAGGGCGAGCTGGGCGGGGCGCCGGCGCTCCACGAGCCGTTCGTCGCGCGCATCACCGCCATCGTCTACCCGGATGTCGACCCGCACATCCTGCCGGCGGCGGAGGCCTCCGTGCGCGCGCAGCTCGTCTACCTGCTCGACTAGACCGCGCGCCGAGATCGCAGAAACGGTCCCCTCCCGAGTTGGGAACGGACCGTTTCGACGTGTTCGCGGCGCGAGACCGCGCGTGCGCCTTACTTGGTGAGGGCGAAGCCGGCCGCCCAGCCCACCTTCTCCTGCACGGCGAGGGTCAGCTGCAGGAAGCCGATCGCCTCGAGCTCGCGGGCGCGGGCCATCGAGCCGGCATCGACGGCGTCGACCCCTGCAGCGCCGAGCACCGAGGCGAGCAGCGCCTTGGCGTCGCTGTCGTCACCGGCGATGAGCACGGTGGTCGGAGCGGCGCCGCCGACGCTCTTGCTCGCGAGCGTCGCGGCGAAGTTCGTGTTGAAGGCCTTGAGCACCGTGGAGTCGGGCAGCTTGCCTGCGATGACCGATGCGGCCGAGCCGTCTGCGGGCACGACGAGGGAGTCGAAGGTCTCGAAGTTGAGCGGGTTGGTGATGTCGACGACGACCTTGCCGGCCAGCTTCTCGCCGTGGGCGGCAATGATGTCGGCGACGGCGGGGTAGCCGACGGCGAGCACGACGATGTCACCGGTGATGGCGGCATCCGCGTCACGGCCGATGAACTCGACGGTGTTGCCGCCCGCCGCGACGATGTCGCCGATCGCGGTGCCCATGTTGCCGTTTCCGATGATGCTGACGGTTGTCATGTGAGTGTCCTTCAATCTGCGCCGCAGCGCTTTAGTTGTTCCAACAAGTAAAACCATAGACCCATTTACTTGTTGCGTCAACTATTGCCGGAACAACCGCTAGAATGGTCACATGAGCGAGAACAGTGCGACGGTCTCTGCGCCGGGCGCGCGCCCGATGACCGCGGACGAGATGGCGGCATGGCAGCGTCTCGCCGCCGTCGTCGAGCTGCTGCCGCCGGCCCTGGACGCACAGCTGCTCCGCGACGCCAAGCTCACCCACTTCGAGTACACGGTGCTCATGGTGCTGGCGGATGCCGCGGCGCACACGGCCCGCATGACCGCGATCGCGTCGAGCACCAACGCGACGCTCCCCCGGCTCTCCCACGTGGTGCGCCGCCTCGAGGAGCGCGGACTGGTCGAACGCTTCCCGTGCCCGGAGGACCGGCGCGCCACGAACGCGCGCATCACGGATGCCGGGCTCGCCCTGCTCGACGCCGCAGCCCCCGGCCACCACGACACGGTGCGCTCCGTCGTGCTCGACGCCTTGAGCGCCGAACAGCTCGACCAGCTCTACCTGATCGCCGGCTCCCTGCTGGAACGGCTCGACCCAGACGGAAAGCTCACCGCGACGGCCTGCCACCCGGCCAAGGCCGCCTCGGCCTAGGCCTCTCCGGGAGCCTGAGGTTCAGCAGCCTCGGCAGCCTCGGCTGCCTCGGCTGCCTCAGCGGCCTCGGCGGCTTCGGCCGCTGACGCCGCGTCGACGGCCTCCGCGATCTCGTCGACGATGAGCAGATCGGCACGCACGTACTCGGTGCGATACGCCGCACGGCCGATCATGTGCGCCGTCATCGGCTGCGTCATCAACTGGAAGCCGAGCACCAGTATCAGCGTCGACGCGACGCCCCAGCTCGGGTTGAGCAACCAGATCGCCACGCAGATCGCTGCGACGCCGAGGATTTGCGGCTTCGTCGATGCGTGCAGTCGCGAGAGCACATCGGGGAAGCGCACGATGCCGATGCCGGCAGCCATCGAGAGGAAGGCGCTGAGCAGGATGAGGATGCCTGCGACGATTTCGCTCATGCTTCATCCTGCTTGGACATGAATCGCGCGATGCTGATGGAACCGACGATGGCGAACATTGCGAGCACGAGCAGCACGGGCAGCGTGTCGGTGTGGTGGTTGATCGCCATCTCGGCGCCGAGCGCGCAGATCGCGATGGCCAGCATCACGTCGGCGGCCAGCGCCCGGTCGAGGATCGACGGTCCTCGGATGATCCGGTAGACGGCGCACAGGGCGCCGATGCCGAACATCACGCCGGCCAATACGGCGACAATCATGAGAAACGACATGTCAGTCTCCCTTCCGTCTGGCGCCGACGGTGCCGACCCCGCCGTCACGCTGACGCCGGTCGGCACGGATCTCGTCGGCCTCGTCCTTCGCGCCGATCGCCAACACGATCCGCTCCTCGGTGCCGAGCACCTCGCGCCGGATTCGATCGATGTCCTCGTTCGTGCGGGTGCCGAGCGCGTGGATGTAGAGGATCGCGTGCTCCCGGTCGGCATCGATGACGACGGTGCCCGGCACCAGCGAGATCGAGACGGCGGTGAGCGTGATCACGAGGTCGCTGCGCGTGTGCAGCTTGATCGCCAGGATCGAGTTGATCGGCTGGTAGCGCGGGTTGATGGCGAGCCACGCCACGTACACGGAGGCGACCATGATGTCGTAGATCATCCGGCCGACGAAGATCAGCAGCCGCCACGGATTCAGCCGCCCGCTGAGCGCGATCGGCGGCAGGTAGAACACGCGGGTCACGAGCAGCGCCAGCGCCGTTCCGGTGAAGATTGTCATCAGGGTGATGTCGTCCCAGAGCAGCATCCACAGCACGACCAGGATCACGAGCAGCGGGAACTGCCGCCACAGGTTCTGCCGGTGCGTCTGCTCGGTCTCCGGGAACGCCGGTCCGCTCGGCACCCGGTTGGTCGGGATGACGCCGCCACGCATGGTTGGCTGCGTCGGAGGGATGTATCCCTTGCGCGCGGTCACTGCACACCCCCGGGGAACACGGTCTCGATGTACGTCGTCGGCGTCTCGAGGTTCTCGGCCGCCCGTTCGGCGAAGCCGAACAGCGGGCCGGCGAACACGGTCAGTGCGACCGTGAGCGCGACCATGCCGGTCGTGACGGCGAGCATCGTCGTCGGAACGGTGCGTGTCTTGACTGCGACGGAGGCGTCCGGAGCCTCTGGGGCCTCCTGCAGCGATTCGATCAGCACCGACTCGTAGCCCTTGAGCTCGCTCTGTCCGCGCCAGAAGGCCATGTTCCAGAAGCGGGCGAGGGCGTAGAGCGTGAGCAGCGAGGTGACGGCGCCGGCCGCGATGCCCACCCAGACCAGCGGGCTCGGCGCGTCGACGCCGGCGTCGAACAGGCCGACCTTGCCGATGAAGCCGGAGAACGGCGGGATGCCGCCGAGGTTCAGCGCCGGGATGAAGAAGAGTATCGCGACGAGCGGTGACGCCTTGAGCAGCCCGGCGAGGCGGTTGATCGACGTCGCGCCACCGATGCGCTCGATCAGACCCGTCGTCAGGAACAGCGTCGTCTGCACCGTGATGTGGTGCACGACGTAATAGATCGTCGCGGCGAGGCCGAGCGTCGACGAGAGACCGATTCCGAACAGCATGTAGCCGATGTGGCTGACCAGGGTGAACGAGAGCAGTCGTTTGATGTCGGCCTGGGCGAGGGCTCCGAGGATGCCGACGATCATCGTCAGGCTGCCGACCACCAGGAACAGCGCGCTGAGGTCCTGCTCGGCGAAGAGCACCGTCTCCGTGCGGATGAGCGCGTACACACCCACCTTGGTGAGCAGGCCGGCGAACACGGCGGTCACCGGCGCCGGCGCCGTCGGGTAGGAGTCAGGCAGCCAGAACGAGAGCGGGAACACGGCCGCCTTGATGCCGAATCCGATCAGCAGCAGCAGGTGCAGCACGAGCTGCACATCGGCCGGAAGTTCGGCCAGCCGCACGGAGAGCTGCGCCATGTTGACGGTGCCCGTCGCGCCGTAGATCAGAGCGATCGAGGCGAGGAAGAACAGCGAGCTGACGAGGCTCACGATGATGTACGTGACGCCGGCGCGGATGCGCTCACCCGTGCCGCCGAGGGTGAGCAGCACGTAGCTCGAGGCCAGCAGCACCTCGAAGCCGACGTAGAGGTTGAACAGGTCGCCGGCGATGAAGGTGGTGAAGACGCCTGCGGAGAGGATCAGGTAGCTCGGGTGGAAGATCGACACCGGCGTCTCGCGGTGCCGATCGGCCACGCCCTGGCCGATGGAGTAGATGAGGACGCCGAGCAGCATGATCGACGAGATCAGCAGCATGATCGCCGAGAGCCGGTCCACGACGAGGGCGATGCCCCACGGGGCCGCCCAGCCGCCGACCGCGACGACCGCGGGGCCGTTGAGGTCGATCAGCCAGAGCTGAACGGCGCTGATCGCGACGGTCAGGGTGAGCGCGGTGCTGCTGATGGCCACCTGCAGGCGCGGCTGGCGGCCGAGGATCACCGTGAGGGCGGCCGCGATCAGCGGGATCAGAACCATGAGCGGGATGAGCTGAGGCATCAGCGGTTGCCCTCCCGGTTCGTGTCGTCAGAGTCGTGTCCGCCGTGCGGCGGTTCGCTCGGTGCGTCGAGCGCGGTGAGCTCGGCGAGCAGCTCCGCGGCATCCGCGTCGGCGTCATCGGCGGTGTCGTCGACATCGCCGGCCGCGTCGAGGTGCTCCTCGCTGGCACCCAGGATGGCCTGGATGGCGGTGTCGTCCGCCTCGGAGCGCCGCAGCTCAGCGGCGGAGGCGAGCGCATCCTCGAGGTCTTGCTCCTCATCGTCGATGAGGTCGCCCTTGGCGCCGAGCTGGGCCAGCCACCAGGAGCGGTAGATGAGGGCGAGCATGAAGGCGGTGATGCCGAGGTTGATGACGATGGCCGTGAGGATCAGCGCCTGAGGCAGCGGGTCGGAGATCTCGGACGGGTCGACGCCGTCCTCCATGATCGGGCCGAGGCCGGGCCGCCCGCTCATCAGGAAGAGCAGGATGTTGGTGGCGTTGCCGACGAGGAGGAAGCCGATGAGCACGCGGGTGAGGCTGCGCTCGAGCAGCACGTAGACGCCGGAGGCGTACATCACGGCCATGAGCAGGATCAGGGTCATCGAGGCGTTCATGCCTGTGCCCCCTCGACCGAATTCGGCTTGTCTGCGTCAACGTCGGAGCTGCTCGGCCGCTCGTACTCGGCCTCGTCGTCGCCCTCGTCCTGGTCTTCCTGTTGCCGGTCGACCTCGCTGCCGAGGCTGCGCAGGATGTCGAGCACGAGACCGAACACCACGAGGTAGACGCCGATGTCGAAGATCGTCGATGTGCCGATCGAGATCTCGCCGAGCACGGGGATGCTCGCCTCGAACCACGAGGATTCCAGCACCTCCAGGCCGAAGAACATCGAGCTGAGCGCGGTGCCGACGGCCAGCAGCAGGCCCGTTCCGAGCAGCTTGCCGGCATCGATCGGCACGGCCTCCGCCAGCTCGTAACGGCCGCCGGCGAGGTATCGGGCGACGAGCGCGAGGCCGGCCAGCAGGCCACCGGCGAAGCCACCGCCTGGCTGGTTGTGGCCGACGAAGAGCAGATAGATCGAGACGATGATGGCGGGGTGGAACAGCAACCGGACGAGCACCTCGATGATGATCGAGCGGTTCTGCGGGGAGAGCGTTCGACCGGCGAGCAGCCAGGTCTGGCGTGACACGGCGGTCGCGTTCAGCACGGGGCGGTTGCGGCGTTCCCCGCCGCCCTCCATGCGCTCAACGGGCGCGGCGCGGCCGGAGATGAACACCAGGCTGGCAACGCCGGTGGCCACGGCGACGAGCACGGCGACCTCGCCCATCGTGTCCCACGCGCGGATGTCGACGAGCATCACGTTGACGATGTTCTTGCCGTGCGCCTCGGCGGCGAGGGCAGGCAACTCGGCCGAGATGGATGCCGCCTCGCGGGCTCCGAGGGCGATCACCGCGATCACCGCCATCACCGTTCCGGCGAGGATGCCGAGCACGGCACGCAGCCCCTTGTGCACGGACTTGTTGCGCACCGCCATCTGCTGCGGCAGCCGGCGCAGCACGAGCACGAAGACGACAACGGTGAGCGTCTCGACGAGCGCCTGGGTGAGCGCCAGGTCCGGCGCACCGCCCATGGCGAACAGCAGCACGAGACCGTAGCCGGTCACGCCGACGAGCAGCACCGCCGTCATCCGGTGCCCGGCGATCGCGGCGCCGATCGCCGCCATGCCCATGACGAGCGCGATGAACGGCTGCACGGCGTAGTCCCAGGGCACGACACCATCGGGCCAGCTGCGGTTCAGGGCCGCCGAGAGGCCGAGGCCGAGCACGAAGACGCCGATGATCACGGCGAGGTATGCGGGCAGGCCGCCGCGTTGGATGCGCGTGGTGAGCACCGCCGCGAAGCGGTCGAGAGCCCGCATGAACCGCACATAGTCGCGGGCCGCGTCGAGCGTCTGCGGAACCTTCGCCTGCATGCGGGCGACCTGGCGACGGCGCAGCAGCAACAGGAATCCGAGCACCAGCACGACAGCCGAGATCGCCAGCGCGGGCTCGAAACCGTGCCAGAGGGCCAGGTGTTGCTCGTGTGGGCCTGGCAGCGTGTCGGCGTATGGAGCGACGAGGGCGTCGACGACGGATGCCGCGAGCCCCCCGCCGATCGTGGCGAGCGAGAGCACGATCGGCCCGAGCAGAATGCTGAAGCCGGTCGCGTGCAGCTCCATGGCCCCGACGCCCGGCTTACTGAAGAACGCACCCCAGAAGAAGCGCAGGCTGTACGCGACGGTCAGCACCGAGCCGACGATGACACCGGAGAGGGCGACCCAGGCCCAGAACTGGTCCGGCCCCGTCGTCGATTCCAGCAGAGAGCCGAACACGCTCTCCTTCGCCACGAAGCCGAGCAGCGGCGGCAGACCGGCCATCGAGGCGACGGCGATGCCGGCCGTCGTCGCGAGCAGCGGCATCCGTCGGCCGAGCCCGGAGAGCTTGCGCCAGTCCCTGGTGCCCGTCGCGTGGTCGATGATGCCGACGACGAGGAACAGCGTGGCCTTGTAGAGCGCGTGCGCGAGCAGCAGGGCGGCGCCGGCCAGCGCCGCATCCCGGGTGCCGAAGCCGAGCATGATCGTGAGGAAGCCGAGCTGGCTGACGGTGCCGTAGGCCAACAGCAGCTTGAGGTCGTACTGGCGCATTGCGCGCCAGCCACCGACGAGCATGGTGAGCACGCCGACCGTCACGAGGATCGGCTGCCAGACTGGCTGATCGGCGTAGCCGGGAGCGAATCGGGCGATGACGTAGATACCGGCCTTGACCATGGCCGCGGCGTGCAGGTAGGCGCTGACCGGGGTGGGCGCGGCCATCGCGGCCGGCAGCCAGAAATGGACCGGCACGAGCGCGCTCTTGCTCAGCGCGCCGAGCAGCACGAGCACGATCGCGACCTGGCCGAACGCCCCCCCGACCGGGTTCGCCACGATCTCGGTGAGCGAGGTCGAACCGGCCGCCACCGAGAGCATGATGATGCCGACGAGCATCGCGAGCCCGCCGAATGTGGTCACGGTCAGCGCCTGCAGCGCGGCACCACGGCTGGAGCGACGGCCGGTGTGGTGCCCGATCAGCAGATAGGAGAGCACGCTCGTGGCCTCCCAGAACACGAACATGACGATCACGTCGTCGCTCGTGACGAGGCCGTACATCACCCCGGCGAAGGCGAGCAGGAGGGCGGCGAAGCGGCCGAGGCCGGGCTCGTCGTCGGTGAAGTACCGTGCGCAATAGGCCAGAACGAGCGCGCCAACACCCGTGACGATGAGGGCGAGCAGCAGCGACAGCGCGTCGATGCGGAAGCTCAGCGAGATGCCGAGTTGCGGGATCCACGGGACGGACTCGGTGACGGGCGTTCCGGCCAGAATGCCGGGGGCCTGCGCGAGTGTCATCGCGAACAGCGCCGCCGGCGCCAGAGCGATCACCCAGAAGACGCGGGCCTTGAGCCATTTCGCCAGCAGCGGGGTGAGAATCGCGAGAAGTCCGACCGCCACAAGAGAGAAGATCATCAATCTCCCCCGCCAGTCGTCGTGTGGCTACAGAATACCAAGGCACGCCGCCGCGCGTCTTCGACTAAACTCAAATGTTGCCACCGCGTCATGGCCGCCGCGCTCGAGCATTTCAGGGCTCGCGCCGACCGCTCAGGGTGATCTCAGGGTCATCCCCCATTCGCGGGGCAGGCCGACACCCCGTATGCTCTGCCTACGAGCTTGAGGGGGCACGCTGTGACAACGAATGATGTGGCCATGACCGGCGCGACGATCGATCCGTCCGGGTGCAATTGCGACGACTGCCTGCGTGGATCGAGCATCCCCCTGCACCGCGCGACCGCCGCTCATCTGCAGGGGCTGATGAACGGCGATCTCGCGAATGCGACCGGCCTGGACCTCAGCGACATCGAGGCTGTGCTCGACGGCCTCTGAGCTCGACGGCCTCTGAGCTCGACGGCCTCTGAGGTCCCGGTCGGGATCCACTACGGCGTGCGGTTCTCCGCGCCGACCATCCAGGCGTACTGCTCGATCTTCTCGATGATCGCGTGCAGGATGTCGGCGCTCGTCGGATCAGCATCGTCGACGGTGTCGTGCACCGAACGGGCGGTGTGGGCCACGGCCTGCAGCCTGGCGGTGATGAGGTCGACGGTCTCCGCGGTGTCCGTCTCCCCTGCGGGATAGGCGGGCAGCGTCGTGGTGGCCGCGATCGTGTCGCTGCGGCCGTCCGGCACCGAGTGCAGCGCGCGCATGCGTTCGGCGATCACGTCGGCGAACTCCCGTGCCGAGTCGATGATCTCGTCGAGCTGCAGGTGCAGATCGCGGAAATTCTTGCCGACGACGTTCCAGTGCGCCTGCTTGCCCTGCAGCTGGAGTTCCAGCAGCTCGACGAGCACCTTCTGCAGCGCGTCGCTGAGCTTCTTGGGAGCCGTGAATGCACTCGCCGTCGACTTCTTGCGCGAGGTCTTCGCCGTTGTTGGGCGTTCCAGAGTGTCGGTCATGGTGCCTTCCTTCTGTCGTGCCGCCCGGTCGTGAGTGACACGCTCATGGGGGCGGTGTCCGACCGGGAATGCTCCTTCGAGGCTATCCCCGCCGTCGACTCCTGCACAGGGGGCGTCGAGAAGACTCCGGAGATACCCAGCACCGGGAGCGGAGGCGGAAACGCCGAAGGGAGGCCAGATTCCTAAGAATCTGGCCTCCCTTCGCGGGAATCGCCTCCCGGTCCGTGGTGCCGCGGCTAGTCGGTGCCGGAGTCGAAGGCTGCGCCCTCGGAGGCCACGTCGGTTGCCCGCTCCAGCGCGTCGGTGGCGGCATCCGGGTGGCCGACCTCGAGGATCTCGCTGGCGGCACCGGACTCAAGTTCGCCGACGAGCTCGGCGGTCGCGCCGCCGATGATGCCGGCGGATGCGTACTGCTCGAGGCGCGAACGCGAGTCGGCGATGTCGAGGTTGCGCATGGTGAGCTG
>JBEVGZ010000364.1:0-3362 GCA_040511515.1 Microterricola sp. | reverse complement strand
GCCGGAGGAGCTGAGCATGAGCATCAGCAGCACAAGGCTGACGACGCGGCCGGCGGCCGTGCCGAGCAGGATGATGAACATCTGCTGCAGCGCGAGGAACGTCAGCGTCGCGAGGTAGATGAATGCCGAGGTGGCCAGCCAGTAGACGGGCTCCAGGCCGATGCCGTAGACGAGCACGAGCATCATGATCACGACCTGGCCGAGGCCGATCGCGACGGCGGGCAGGAAACCGGTCATGACGGCGCGGATACCGGTGGCTCCGGCCGCGAGCGCTCTGGCCGGCAGCGCGCGCAGGATCAGCCACGTGATCAGGGCGCCGACGAAGGTGGCCAGCGCGATGAAGAACGGCGCGAATCCCTCGCCGAAGCTCTTCGCCTCGTTCTGCCAGCTCTGCTCAAGCACGACGGGCTCGGCGAACACGCCGGCCTTCGTCTCGATGTCGGAGTCGCTCATGACGGGCACGGCGTCGCCGCCCTCGCTGAGCTTGTCGGCGAGTTCACGGCTGCCGTCGGCGAGCTGCGCTGCGCCGTCGTTGAGCGCTGAGCCGCCCTCGACGAGCTGGCTGCTGCCGTCGACGAGCGTGCCTGTGCCCGCGCTCAGCGCGGCCGCGCCGGCGCTCAGGCTGCCTGCGCCGGATGCCGCTGTCGACACACCGGAGGCCAGTTGGCCCGCGCCATCCGAGAGTTGCGCGGCACCGGCGGCGAGCTGCTGCGCGCCCGGGGCGCCTGCGGCCAGCTTGTCGGAGAGCTCGCCGACTCCTGCGGTGAACTGCGCGCTCAGCCCGGCGTAGCCCTGAACCTGGGCGGCGGCGGCGCCGGTCTGCGTGGTGAGCTCGGTCGCGCCAGCCTGCAGCTTCTGCACGCTCGGCAGGAACGCGCTCGCGGGGGTTCCTGCGGGAGCGGCCTCCATGGCCGCGAGGAGCTGGTCGATGCCACCGGAGACCTGGCCGGTTCCGGCTGCGAGAGCCGCCGTGCCGTCGGCGAGCGCCGTGGCCCCGCCGGTCAGCTGCTGCGACTTCTCCGAGAGGGTCGCTGCGCCGTCGGCTGCCGCCTGCATGCCACCGGCGAGGGTGGCTGCACCGGCGCTGAGTTCTCCCGACTTCTCGGCGAGGGTCGCAGAACCGGAGTTCAGCGTCGCCAGGCCACCGGACAGGGTCGATGCGCCGTCCGCCAGTTTGGCTGCGCCGTCGTCGAGGCTCACGGCGCCGTCGGCCAGCGAGCCGAGCCCGACGATGAGCTTGCCTGCACCGTCGTGGGCGGTGACGAGGCCGTCGGCCAGCGTCGTCGCACCGTCGGCGGCCGTGCGGATGCCGTCGCCGGCGTCGTTGAGGCCGACGAGCAGCGCGTCTGCCGTCTGCGCGCCGAGCTCGACGGCGACCGAGTCGCGGAGGATCGTCATCGCTGAGCCACCGAGGGTCGATGCGAGGAAGTTGTTCGAGTCGTTGTAGTCGACCTCGACGGTCGCCGACTCCGGGGTGTCGGTGCCGACGGAGATCGCGTTCGCCGAGAAGTTCGCCGGGATCGTGACCGAGAAGTAGTAGTCGCCGTCGGCGACGCCGCGGCTGGCGTCGGCGGCATCCGTCACCTGCCAGTCCAGGTCGTGGCCGTCAACCAGGTTGTCGACGACATCGGTGCCCGCGGTGATGCGCTCACCGTCGTTGATGGCGCCGACGTCTTCGTTCACGAGTGCGACGGGCAGATTCTTCAGCTCGTCGGTCGGTGCCCAGAACGCCCAGAGGTAGAGGGCGCCGTAGATCAGCGGGATGAACAGCAGCACGGCGACGGCGACCTTGGGCATGACGCCCTTGCGGAAGCGGCGCAGTTCGGTGCCTGGCGAGAGAACAGCGAGCATCAGGCACGCTCCAAGATGAGGTCGTCGAGGGTTACGGGGGCGTCATCGCGCTCGGCCGGGCCGTTCTGCGCGATGGCGATGACGGTGGGGGCGATGCCGAGCTCGGCCCAGATCGCGGTGTCTGCTGCGGCGACGGATGCCACGACCGCTGTGGCCCGGCGGGTGGCCGTGCCGCGGCTGAGCGCGTCAAGGCGCGCCCAGAGAGCGGAGCGCGCCTCCGGCGACTGCAGCTGCTCGACCTGATCGAAGAAGAGGATGCTGGGGGCCGCGAGCATGGCCAGCGCGACGCGGAGCAGCGCGGTCTGGGCCTCGTCGAGATCCCAGATCACGGTGTCGGCCGGCGGCATCGGCGTTGCGCCCGGTTCACCGGGGGCGCCGAAGACGGGCAGGCAGACGCGGCGCACGGCGGCGTCATCCACCCGCGGCACGATCGCGTACCACGGGGCCAGCCAGGCCTGCCGCTCACGGATCGCCGCGGCGACCGTCACCGACTCCTCGAGGGCGTCGATGTCGTGGAAACCGGCGATGGCGGTTGCCTTCTGCACGGCGCGGGCCCGGCGCGGCAGCGCGTGGCCGAGCACACTGAGCTCGCCCTCGCTCTGCTTCATGCGCCCCGCGAGGGTGAGCAGCAGGCTGGTGCGGCCGCTCCCCGCTTCGCCACTGACAACGGTGAGCCCGTTGCCGATCTCGCAGCTGAGGGGTCCGTAGACCCGGCCGCGTGTTGCACTGAGGGCGAGATTGTCTGCCCGCGCTATCGACTGCACGTCGATCCTTCCGCTCGTTCACGTTTTTGTACTGACTAGTCAGTTTAGACACGAACGAGCGATCCTCGCAATCCGAGGTTCCAGTGAGAGCGGCCAAATGGCCGCTCTGGAGAGCCCTCAGCGGCCATTTGACCGCTCTCAGTGGAATTGCCGAGAGGGGGGACGGGGAAACGCAGATGGCGGGCACCGGTGCTGTGCACCGATGCCCGCCAGTGGGAACTGCCTCCTGCTTATGCCGCGTGTGCTCCACGCTTGCGGCGTCGAGCGACGAGCAACAGCACTCCGCCGAGGCCGAGGACGATCGCTCCGATGCCTGCCGCGAGACCGATCTCCACGCCGGTCACGACCAGGCCGCTGCCCGGGGCTGTGAAGGTGTTCGTGACGATCACGGTCGCAGCAGCGGTCCCGCCTGCCGCGAGCGTGAAGCTCGCGGAGTTGCCGTCGAAGACCGTGTCGCCGACCGCCACCGAGGTGCGCGTGGCGTCGCCGGTGTCCGTCTCCGTGACCGTGCACTCCGCGCCGGCCGGGAGCGCGTCATCCGTGACGGTGAGCTTCTTCGTGCCACCGATCTCGTGCGTCACGTCGCGGACCACGATCCCGGGCGCCGGGTGCTGCTCGTCGACCAACACGCAGGAGAGCGCGACGGGGAAGGTGCGCGAGACGGTTCCGGCCGCCGTGCCGTCGACGACCTTCTGCAGCGTGACGGATGCCGCGGCGAACTCGTTCACGAACGCCACCGTGTTGGCG
>JBEVGZ010000363.1:0-2694 GCA_040511515.1 Microterricola sp. | reverse complement strand
GGAATAAGCCCGGTGCCCGGAGCGCTGCACTCGGAGTGAAACGCATCGGATTCCTCTCTTTCGGGCACTACCAGGCCATCCCGGGCTCGCGCACGCGCAGCGCCAGCGACGTGCTGCTGCAATCCATCGAGCTGGCGGAAGCCGCCGAGGAGATCGGCATCGACGGCGCCTACTTCCGGGTGCACCACTTCGCCAAGCAGCTGGCCTCACCGTTCCCGCTGCTCTCGGCGATCGGTGCCCGCACCTCGCGCATCGAGATCGGCACCGGCGTCATCGACATGCGCTACGAGAATGCGCTCTACATGGCCGAGGAGGCGGCCGCGGCCGACCTCATCAGCGGCGGCCGACTGCAGCTCGGCGTCAGCCGGGGGTCACCAGAGCCGGCCCTGAACGGTGCACGCACCTTCGGCTACGTTCCGCCGCAGGGCGTGACGGATGCCGACCTCGCCCGTGTGAAGACCGAGCTGTTCCGGGCGGCCATCAGCGGCGCCGGCGTCGCCGAGCCGAACCCGCAGATGACCGGCAGCTACGAGCCGCTCGCGATCGAGCCGCAGTCCCCTGGCCTCGCCGACCGCATCTGGTGGGGTGCGGGCAGCCGGGCGACCGGGCAGTGGGCGGCCGAGCAGGGCATGAACCTGATGAGCTCCACCCTGCTCACCGAGGACACCGGCGTGCCGTTCGACCAGCTGCAGGCCGAGCAGATCGCGATGTACCGGGCGGCCTGGGCCGAGCACGGCTGGGAGCGCACGCCGCGCGTCTCGATCAGCCGCAGCGTCATCCCGATCACGACGGACGAGGACCGTGCCTACTTCGGTGCCCGCTCGAGCGAGAACCAGGACCAGGTCGGCTACATCGACGGCGGCATCGCTCGCTTCGGCAAGAGCTACACCGGCGAGCCGGACCAGATCGCGGCCGAGCTCGCCGCGGATGCCGCGGTGCAGGCCGCGGACACCGTGCTGCTCACGGTGCCGAACCAGCTCGGCGTCGACTACAACGCGCGCCTGCTGCAGACCATCGCCGACCACGTGGCGCCGGCGATCGGCTGGACGCCGAACCGCGGCTAACCGGCATCCGGTCGCCGAGCGCATCGGGCCTCGCTGTAGTGTGCACGGATGACGCAAACGGTTCAGCACCTGACGACGGAGCTCCTCGACCTGGCCTTCGAGCGTCGCGGTGAGCCCGGCGGCTTCCCCGTCGTGTTGTTGCATGGCTTCCCGTACGATCCGCGGAGCTATGACGTGGTGGCCGTCGAGCTGGCGGCGAACGGGGCCGACGTCGTTGTGCCCTACCTGCGCGGGTACGGGCCGACCCGTTTCCGCTCGGAGACATCCGCTCGCTCCGGCGAGCAGGCTGCTCTCGCGTCGGATCTGCGCGATCTGATCGACGGGCTTGGCCTGGACCAACCGATCGTCGTCGGCTTCGACTGGGGCGGCCGGGCCGCGTGCGCGGCCGCGGCGCTGTGGCCAGAAAAGATGGGCGGGCTCGTCGCCATCGGTGGGTACAGCATCCACGATGTGCTGGCGATGGCGGCCATCCCCGATGTGCCCGAGTTCGAGGCGAAAGACTGGCACCAGTGGTACTTCCAGATTGAGCGGGGCCGCGCGGGCCTGAAGAGGTACCGGCGCGAAATCGCTCGGCAGCTGTGGCAGGAATGGTCGCCGAACTGGGATGTCGACGAGCGAACGTTTGACGCGACCGCCACCTCCTTCGACAATCCCGACTTCGTCGAGGTGGTCGTGCACTCTTACCGGGTCCGCTACGGCCTGGCGGCCGAGGATCCCCGTTACGCCGCCCTCGAAAAGCGGCTGTCGACCCTGCCGCCGATCACGGTTCCGACCATCGTCATCGATCCGAGCGAAGACCCGGTCATGCCTCCGCTCTCGCGCGAAGGGCACGAGGCGTACTTCGAGAATCTGCTCGACTACCGGCAGACGCCGGTCGGCCACAACACCCCGCAGGAAGACCCGAACAGCGTCGTGAGCGCCATTCTCGCCCTGCGCCGGGCGCACCTCGGCCGTGCAGACCGCCAAGACGCATGACTGAACTCTCGAGCACCGTCAGCATTCGAGGTGCGGTGTTCCCCGCCGACACCGCTACCGTCTCTGCGTTGCTGGAGGATTACCTCCGCCAGACCGAGGCAGAGAAGGCGGATCGCGGTCTCGCCCCGGATGCATCATCGCTGCCAGGGCGCTACGCTCGCGAAGTCGCCCGCCCCGCCGAATCGTTGGCCGGGACGCGCGTGCTCATCGGGTCGGTGGGCGGCGTGGACTGCGGGATCGTCGTGATCTCGACCACGGATGCCGCGGGGTCGGAGCTCAAACGCTTCTGGACGACACCGCCGGCGAGGGGGCACGGTGTTGGAACCGCGCTCATCAGCGAGGCCCTGCGCCTCGCCGCCCGCCCCGTGCGGCTGTCGGTGTGGGAGTGGCGGACACCGGCGGCCCGCATGTACCGGCGGCTCGGTTTCTCTGTCGCGCCCTCGTGGGACAAACGCCCCGAGCTGCTCTGCCTCGAGCTGGTGTGATCCCCCTCGACGGGCGCACTCCCCCGGTTGGCTCCTCGGCGCGTCCATTAAATTGTGCACAATTGAATTGTGTGCGACTATGAAGTCATGGCCGTGACAGATGAGATGGTGTGTTTCTCCCTCTACGCCGCTACCCGGGCGACGACTCAGGCGTATCGCTCGCTGCTCGA
>JBEVGZ010000362.1:0-2648 GCA_040511515.1 Microterricola sp. | reverse complement strand
GTACCTGGAGGCAGCCGCCGAAATCGCCAGACGAGGAGAACACAGGTAATGGCAGCACCGAAGCGCACCGGTCTCGGGCGCGGAATCAGCGCGCTCATCCCGGTCACCGACCCCGCGAACGCTCGCCCGGTCGATGTCTTCTTCCCGGATTCGCGCGACGTGGTCGACGACCTGGTCGAGGTCCCCGGTGCGCGGCTGCTCAACCTGTCCCCCGACGAGATCATGCCGAACGCGCAGCAGCCTCGCACCGAGTTCCGGCAGGAGGAGCTGGACGAGCTCGTGCACTCCATCCGCGAGTTCGGTGTGCTGCAGCCGGTCGTCGTACGCGATGTGGGGGGCGGTACGTATGAGCTCATCATGGGCGAGCGCCGTACCCGCGCGGCTCGCGAGGCCGGGCTCGAGACGATCCCGGCTGTCGTCCGCGACACCGCCGACGAGCACCTGCTGCGTGACGCGCTCCTGGAGAATCTGCACCGATCCGAGCTCAACCCGCTGGAGGAGGCGTCGGCCTACCAGCAGCTGCTCGCCGACTTCGGCATCACGCAGGAGGAGCTCGCCACGCGCATCGGCCGGTCACGGCCGCAGATCAGCAACACCATCCGGCTCCTCAAGCTGCCGCTGCCGGTCCAGCAGCGAGTCGCTGCCGGTGTGCTCAGCGCAGGGCACGCCCGCGCCATCCTGTCTCTGGACGACGCTGATGCGATGCAGCGCCTGTCGGACAAGATCGTCAACGAGGACCTCTCGGTCCGTGCAGCGGAAGCAGCGGCCAAAACGACGGATGCCGGCCGACTGCGCCCCTCGAAACCTCAAGCCGGAGCACGACGGGCACACCTCGACGAGCTGGCGGAGCGCCTCGGAGACCGTTTGAACACTCGGGTGAAGATCGCGCTCGGTGCCAGAAAAGGCCAGATCAGCATCGATTTTGCTAGCATTCAGGATCTCAACCGCATCCTGGAGGAGCTCGGCGACAGCGGCTACAACTCCTGAGCCGGAGCGGTGCTGTTCAGCGCCGCCGCACGACGTCGGAGGACAGTGGCTTCAGCGTCGTTGCCGGGCAGTTCGGCCGCGGCGAGGTACGCCGTCGCCGCGGCATCCGTCCGGCCCACCCGCTCCAGGAGTTCGCCCCGCACGGCGTGGAAGGGACGGAACTCATCCAGCTCGCTTCGGAGCCCCTCGACGTCAGGCAGTGCCGCCTCCGGCCCGTCGATCATCGAGACCGCGACCGCCCGATTGAGGCGGATCACCGGTGACGGTGTCAGGTCGTCCAGCGCATCGTAGAGCCGCACGATGAGGCTCCAGTCCGTGTCGGCTGCCGCGGGAGCGGTGGCGTAGCACTGCGCGACCGCGGCCTGCAGGCCGTAGTACCCCAGACCACGATCGAATCCGGCCGCGGTCGCGAGTGCCTGCTCGCCGCGGGTGATGGCAGATCGGTCCCAGCGCCGTCGATCCTGGTCGCCGAGGATCACCGGCAGGCCTTCAGCGTCGATGCGCGCCGCGAAGCGCGAGGACTGGAACTCCATCAGCGCGATGAGCGAGAAGACCTCGGGTTCGTCCGGCATGAGCGCGCTGAGCTGTCGGGCGAGTCGGACGGCTTCACGCGCCACATCCGGCCGGATAGGAGCGTCGCCACCGCCGGCGGCGTATCCCTCCGTGAACAGCAGGTAGATCACCTGCAGCACACTCGTGAGCCGTCCCGGCCGCTCGGCGCGATCGGGGACCTCGAACGGCACGTCCGCTTCGGCGAGCGTGCGCTTGGCGCGGACGATGCGCTGCTGGACCGCGGGAACGGTCATCAGGAGCATCCGTCCGATCTGGTCCGTGGTGAGGCCGGCGACCGTTCGCAGGGTCAGCGCCAGGCGTGCCTGAGCGGTGATGACGGGGTGGCAGGCGATGAAGACCAGTCGCAGCACGTCGTCGTCGATGCGATCGGGGTCTCCCAGGGACGGCACGGCGTCCTCCCGCTCGAAGAGGATCGCGTCGCTTCCGAGCACCGCCTCACGAGCCGCGAGGCGTTCCCGGCGCCGCCAGCCGTCGATCGCGCGCCGCTTGGCCACCGACATCAGCCAGGCGCCGGGATTGTCGGGAATTCCCGCGGTCGGCCAGGCGGCCAGCGCCTCCAGCAGCGCGTCCTGCGCGAGATCCTCCGCCCACCCGAAGTCACCGGTCTGACGGGTCAGTGCGGCGACGATGCGCCCCGATTCGCTTCGCCAGACGGCCTCCACAGCCCGGCGCGCCTGCTCTTCGGTCACCGGCTCAGCGTATTCGCCGAGAGCGTGACCGGGCACGAGTGCCGCGGGGTCGTCGTACGCTGGATGAATGGCGAAGCACGAAGATTCCCTCCGTCGCCGAGCGAGTCTCGAGCTGCTGCGGGCCGAAGCGGCCGACGAACTGTCGGTGCTGGTGGATGAGCGCCTTCGCGCCGGCGAAGACCCCTGGGACTTCATGGAAGACCTGCCGAGCGTCGATGAGCTGGTCGTCTTCATGCTGCGCGCCGACAACATCACCGACAACGGCGGCGCCCGGCCCAACGCCGCCCGCCACTACCGCGTTCTGCGCCAGATCGCGCTGGAATACCCACCGCTCACCAAGGCCGTCTGGCGCCTGATCGGCGACGAAGGCTCGCACCGCCGCTGGGGTGCGGTGGTGCG
>JBEVGZ010000361.1:0-7021 GCA_040511515.1 Microterricola sp. | reverse complement strand
GCGCGGTCGGCACCGGCGTGCGCCACGACAGCGGCGCCTCGGCGGCCGGCGCCGCCGGCAAGATGCCGCGCCCGTCCGGCTCGGGGATCGCGGCGAGCAGTGCCTGCGTGTACGGGTGCACCGGTTCGTCCCAGATCCGCTCCGACGCGCCGGATTCCACGATCGCACCGCGGTACATCACGACGGTGCGGTCGGCGATCAGGCGCACGATCGCGAGGTCGTGCGAGATGAACAGCAGGCCGGCACCGGCATCCAGCGCCAGGCGGCGCATCATGTCGGCGACCGAGGCCTGGCTCGAGGCGTCGAGGGCCGAGATCGGCTCGTCGGCCACGAGCAGCTGCGGCCGGGCGGCGAGCGCCCTGGCGATCGCGACGCGCTGGCGCTGACCGCCCGAGAGCTCGTGCGCGTAACGGGAGACCATCGCGGTCGGCAGGCCGACGCGTTCCAACCACTCCTCCGGCGTCGAGCCGGCCTCGCCGCGGGCGAGCGCCGTCCTGATGCCCTCCGTGATCTGCGCGCCGACCCGGATGCGCGGGTTGAGCGATGAGTTGGGGTCTTGGAACACCATCTGGATCGAGGTGAAGGCCTTGTTCCTGCGCCGCACGCCGAGCAGCGGCACGGTGTTGCCGCGGTAGCGCACGCTGCCGGAGCGCGGCTTCTCCATGCCGACGACCGCGCGGGCGAGGCTGGACTTGCCGCAGCCGCTCTCACCGACGAGGGCGAGAACCTCGCCGGGGGCGATCGACAGCGAGACACCGTCGACGGCGCGCACGACGGAGGTTCCGTGGTACTCGACGACGAGATCGTCGACGTTCAGCAACGCGCTCATCGGGCATCCTCCTCATTCGCCAGTGCTGCTGGCAGCGTCTGCGCGCTCGGCAGCGCCGCCAGCAGCTCGCGGGTGTACGCGTGCTGCGGGCTGCCGAAGATCTGCTCCCGCGAGCCGGCCTCGACGATGGCGCCGTGGCGCATCACCGCGACGTCGTCGGCGATGGCGCTCATCACGCCCAGGTCGTGCGTCACGAGCAACACGGCGAGCTGCCGCTCGGTGGCGAGGTCGCGCAACAGGTGCAGGATGCCGGCCTGCACGGTGACGTCGAGCGCCGTCGTCGGCTCATCGGCGAGCAACACCACCGGGTCGCAGGCGAGCGCGATTGCGATCGCGATGCGCTGACGCTGGCCACCCGAGAACTGGTGCGGGTAGCGACCGAGCGCCTCCTCGGCATCCGGCACGCGCACGCGTTCGAGCAGCTCGATCGCGTGTGCGTGCGCCTGCGCCTTGCCGAGCTTCATGTGCGTGCGCACGTGATCTGTCAGCTGGGATCCAATCGTGAGCTGCGGGTGCAGGCTCGACGATGGGTCCTGGAAGATCATCGCGATGCGACGGCCCCGAATGGTGTTCAGCTGGCGCCTGCCCATGCCGATCAGCTCGATCGGGCCGGCGGCGGTGCCACCGAGGGTGATCGACCCACCGACGACCGCATTGGCCGGCAGCAGTCCGAGGATCGCCAGCGACGACACGGTCTTGCCCGAGCCCGACTCCCCCGCCAGGCCCTGGATGCGGCCGGGCGTGAGGTCGAGGTCGATGCCGGTGACGATCGGCTTCGGAGCCTTGCGCGACCCGATCCCGATCGTGAGGCCCGTGATGCTGAGCACCGGTGTCGTGCCGGTCACCACGGCATCCGCGGTCATTTCCATCGTGGTCACGCGTTGGCCCCCACTCGGCTCATCTGGGAAGTCGGGTCGAAGATGTCGCGCAGCGAGTCACCGACGAAGTTGAACGCCATCACGACGGTGAGGATCGCGAGGCCGGGGAAAACACCGAGCCACCAGGCGTCGAAGTTCTCCATGGCTGCCGAGATCATCGAGCCCCACTCCGGGGTCGGCGGCTGGGCGCCGAGGCCGAGGAAGGAGAGGCCGGAGAGCAGCAGGATCGCCGTGCCGACGTCGAGGCTGGCCAAGACCAGGATCGGGCCGACGACGTTGGGCGCGATGTCGACCCGCAGCGTCTTGAACGGCGAGAAGCCGAGCAGACGCCCTGCCATCACGTAGTTCTGCCCGCGCAGGCCGAGCACGATGCTGCGCGTCATCCTGGCGTACTGCGGCCACGAGACGACGAAGGCCGCGATGACCGCGTTGAACAACGACGGCCCGAGGGATGCGGCGACGACCATGGCCAGGATGACGGTGGGGAATGCCATCACGAGGTCGGTGATGCGCATCAGCACCTCATCGACCCACTTGCCGAAGTAGCCGGCGATCGCGCCGATCACGGTGCCGACGAGCATCGACATGACCACGAGCAGCAGCGCGAGCGGGATCGTGACGCTCGCACCGGTCATCAGGCGCGAGAAGACGTCCCGGCCCAGCGCATCGGTGCCCATGAGCGTGTCGATCCCGGGCGGCTGCAGGCGTGGGAGCGTCTGCGCGAGCGGGTCGTACGGCACCCAGAGCGGGGCGGTGAAGGCGACGACGACCCAGAAGGCCGCGATGATCGCTCCGATCACGCCGAGCGGCGTCACCCAGGCGGCTGGAATGTTCAGCCAGCGGCGTTTCACCGCCGGCTTCTTCACTGAAAGCTGCGTCATGCGAGTCTCACCCTCGGGTCGAGCACGCCGTAGAGGATGTCAACGGCGAAGTTGATGCCCAGGTAGATGACGCCGACGACGAGTCCGACGCCCATCACCCCCGGCAGGTCGAGGCTGGTCGCGGAGTTGTATGCATAGCTGCCGAGGCCGGGCCAGGCGAAGACCGCCTCGACCAGCACGGTGCCGGAGAGCAGCGAGCCGAAGGCCAGGCCGACGATCGTCAGGATCGGCAGCGATGCCCCACGCAGCGTGTACCCGAACAGCATCCGCGGCCCGGAGAGCCCCTTGGCCCGCCCGGCACGGATGTAGTCGGCATCCAGCACCTCGAGCACCGAGGTGCGCACGAAGCGGGTGAGCAGGCCGATCGTGAACAGCGAGAGCACGAACACGGGCAGCATCAGGTGGGCCATGGCATCCATGAACGTCACCCACTGCCCGGCGAGCAGCGCGTCGACCGTGTACAGCCCTGTCACCGTCGGCGGCGGGGCCAGGATCGGCGAGAGCCGGCCGGAGCCCGGCGCGATGCCCAGCTGCAGGAAGAAGATGTTGAATGCGACCAGTGCCATCCAGAAGGTCGGGATGCTGAGGCCGAGCAGCGAGACCACGCGCACGACCTGGTCGCTCATCTTGCCGCGGCGGTAGGCGGCGAGCGCACCGAGCGCGACGCCGACAGCGAGGCTGACGATGATCGCGCCGATGGCGACCTCGATGGTGGCGGGAACGGCCTTGGCCAGGTCGGATGCCACCGGCTGCCCTGTGCGCAGCGACACTCCCATGTCGCCCTGGAACAGGTTGACGAGGTAGTTGAGGTACTGCACGGGCAGCGGCTGGTCGAGTCCGTGCTTCTCGATGTACGCCGCGACGGTAGCCGGGTTGCTCGCCGCGCCCTCACCGAGCGCCGCGACGATCGGGTTGCCCGGCACGAGGTTGGCCAGGGTGAACGTCACAAGCGTGACGCCGAAGAGCAACAGTATTGACATTCCGAGGCGACGAAGCAGGTACCCGGCCAAGGGGGATTTACGCCGTGGCGCTGTGCGCTCTGGCGATGTGCGCTGAGCGGTGTCGCTCGGCGCGGCCGTGGCCGGGTACTCGCGGGTCGCGCGGGTGTTCTGTCCCACGCTGGGTGTTCCTTCTACTTGGACTGCAGCTCGGCGATGTCCATCGTCCACGTCGAGTTGTAGGCGACGCCGTCGATGTAGTCAGCGGTTGCGATGTTCGAGCCGGGCACGATCAGCGGAACGAACGGGCCCTGCTCCTGCAGCGCAGAGGCGAAGGCGCTGAACGCACCCTCACGCTCGTCCATGCTCGTCGCGTTCTCCGCTGCCGCGGCGAGTTCGACCACGGCCGGGTCCTGCTCTGCGGTCCAGCCGGCGCGCAGGCCGACCTTCGCTCCGGCCGCGAACGGCAGGAAGTTCGCCGAGTCGGCGTAGTCGGGTCCCCAGAACCAGATGCTGAACGCCTCGCGACCGTTGACGTACTCGTCGATCTGCGTCGTGAACGGCGCCGGTGCGAGCTCGACGGTGATGCCGGCATCCGCCAGCTGCGACTGCACGCGCTCGGCGAGCGGGGTGAAGCTCACGCCGCCGACCGGGTAGTCGTTCGGGTACTCGAGGGTGATGGTCTCACCGGCGTAGCCCGATGCGGCCAGGGCCGCCTTGGACGCGGCGAGGTCCTGCTCGACGCCGTCGGTGAGTGCACCGAGGAACGACGGCGGGATGACGCCTGTCGCCTGCTCCGAGCCGGCTCCGGCCAGCTCGAGCAGTGCCGGGTAGTCGAGTGCGTAGCGCACGGCCGAGGCGAACTCGGGGTTGGCGGTCACGCCGGCGACGTCTGCGCTCTGGTTGAGCAGCAGGAAGATCGTCTGCGCCGAGGGGGTCGAGAACACGTTGACCCCGTCGCCGAGGCCGGCGACCTGGTCGCCGCTGAGGTCGACGGCCACCTGGGAGTCGCCGCCCTCGAGGTTCATCTTCTGCGTCGCGCTCTCGGAGACGCTGCGGATGACGACGCGGGTGAAGTCGATGTCCTCGGCGCCGTTGTACTTCTCGTTCTCGGTCAGCACGACCTGCGACTCGAAGTCGAGCGAGTCGAGGATGTACGGGCCGGAACCGGCCGAGGTCGAGTTCAGGAAGGTCTCTGCCTTGTCGGAGTTGTCGGTGGTTCCACCGTTCTCGATCACGAGCTTGGAGTTCAGGATCGCCAGCGACGGGTTGGTCATGAGGGCCGGCAGCTTCAGCGACGGGGTCGCGGTGCTGAGCTCGACGGTCTTGTCGTCGACCTTCGTGACCTCGATGCCCTCCATCAGGAAGTTCGCCTTGCTCTCGGTCATGCCCTTGACACGGTTGAGCGAGAAGACGACGTCGTCGGCGGTGATCGGGGTGCCGTCGGAGAAGACGCGGCCGTCGGCGAGCGTGAAGGTGAAGACGGTGGCGTCGTCGTTCTGCTCGTAGCTGGCGAGCCCGGGAACCGGGGTGGACTCGTCGGATCCGGCGAAGTCGAGGAGGGTCTCGTAGAGAGCCTTGGACACCATGTAGCCGGTCGGGACGTAGTTGCGGCCGGGGTCGCCGGTCTCGAGGGTGAAGGCGGTGTCGATGACGATGCTGCTCGGAGCGCTGCCGCTACCGCCTTCCGGGGCGGTCGCTGCGCAACCGACGAGAACGAGCGATGCACTCAGCCCGATGGCTGTTGCGACGTAGCGGATTTTTGTGCGCACGGGGGAACTCCTTGTCATGAAATACAGGACCAGAGTCGAGCACCGTCGCCGCGAGCGTGCTTGTTCAGAGTCGGCATGCGGGATGGAAACTCAACACCACCGCCCCGATTACCACTGGACGGCTTTGCATGAGATTTGCACAAAGAGCGCTACTCTGTCCAATCAAAGGCCGCATGTGCCAGAAATTGCATTACCAACGAGGGGAATGCCCGCCAGTATGTCTAGCAAACTCAGCAGCGCCAACGTCACATCTGGACAATCGCCGCATGTACTCGACGACATCAACCTGAAAATCTTGGCTGAACTGCGAGATAACGGACGAATATCGATGTCGGCGCTGGCTGAACGCGTCAATGTCTCCCGCGCCAACGTCTACACGCGGGTCGAGCAGCTCATGGCCGACGGCGTGATCACCGGCTTCAGCGCTCGCATCGACCCGGCCAAGGCCGGCCTCGGAATCTGTGCGCTGGTGTTCTTGTCCGTGCACCCGCAGACCTGGAGCAGCTTCCGCACCCGGATCACCCAGATGACCGAGATCGAGTCCTGCCGGATCACGACCGGCGAGCACGATGCCATGCTCCTGATCCGCGGTGACGAGGTCGGCGCCATCCACGCCTTCGTCATCGGCGTGCTCGCGGCACTGCCAGAGGTGAAGTCGGTTGAGACCGTGCTCGTGCTCGACGAGGTGTTCCAGCGCCCGTATCTGCTGCCGACCGACCTTCCCCCGCGCGACGAGGAGGTCGCGCAGCTCGGTCTGACCCGCTTCACCCGCGTGAACCCGGGCCGGGCGAGCCTGAACGGCTAGCCTGGCTCCGTCGGAGGATTAGCGACGAAGGAGCGTATCGAGACCACGCCCACCGGGATCTCGATACGGCCGCGAGCGGCCTACTCGATCGACGAAAACCCTGCGATCAGGCGAGCTGCACGCAGACGCTGTAGCCGGGGACGCCGTCGAGCACGAAGTCTTCGATGAGCTCGAAGCGGCCGTCATCCAGCTGCTTCACCGTCGTCGTGCTGTCGCCGAGAAGCGTGGCGTCCGTCGCCACGACGTGGTGCACGAAGTACTCCTCGAGCATGCCGTCGCGGTAGCGACCGACGCAGCGCCCGCCCGTGACGGTGTCGCCGAAGTAGTGACCCCAGATGATGCCGGAGTTCTCGCTGAACTCGAAGCGGGTGGGAGCCGTCTCGCTGACGGTGCTGGCGGTTGACGTCTGCAGCACGAAGGAGGTCCCGTCGATCCGCGGCTCGCTCGTGTGCGCCGGGTCAAGTGTTGGCCACAGCGCGAGCGGTTCGGCCTCGACGCACGCGCTCAGGTGCTCCTCGCCGTCCTTCTCGAAGGTCTCATCGAGGTAGAGCCTGCCGTCATCACCGCGACGCAGCACGCTCTGCGCGGTGCCGAGGATGACGTCGCCGCCGTCGATGGGCTTGTGTGCGAAGCAGATCGTCAGCGTGTCACCGTCGCGACGGCCGACAAAACGGCCGAGCTGCACAGTGTCACCGATGTACGCGCCCCAGAGCATCTGGCCACGCTGCTGGTATCGGAAACGGGTGGGCGCGGTCTCGGATACCGCGCTTCCCGATGAGGAGATCATGACGAACTCGATGTCGTCGATCGATGCGGGGATGGCGGCGGTGGTCGATTCAGCAGTCACGGTCACGAGTATGGACGATCAGTCACACGTTTCTAAATCCGTGACTTTCAGTCCAGTTCGTCCTGCCTGAT
>JBEVGZ010000360.1:0-5043 GCA_040511515.1 Microterricola sp. | reverse complement strand
GTGTTGGTCGAGTAGCGAGGAACGAGCGTATCGAGACCTCGCGGGCTCCGGCTTTCGCACGGGCCTCGGTTTCGATACGGCCGCGGGCGGCCTACTCAACCAGCGGTGTCTCGCGAATGACTGCTAGAGCCAGCTGAAACCGTCGGGCTCGACCGAACTCCACGGCACGGTCAGTTCGCCGAGCCGCCAGCGGGTGCGACCGCCCTGCACGGGCCAGCCCTCCGTGCGGAGGCCCTCGACCGTCGCCAGCCAGCGCTGCACGGGGCCGTAGGCGGCCAGCGCCGCGTTGTACTGCCAGTGCCGGTCGAGGAGTGCGAGCAGCTCGTGCACCTTCTCGCCGTCGACGTTGCGGTGGATCAGCGCCTTCGGCAGGCGCTCGGCCACGATCGACGGCTTGTCGAGGCCGTCCAGGCGCAGTGCGATCGAGAACGTCGCAGGGCCGTCGGCGCCGATCGCCGCCCACGCGGCGATCCGGCCGATCTCATCGCAGGTGCCGTCGATGAGCACGCCGTTCGGCTGCAGGCGCGTCACGAGCATGCGCCAGGCCGGCAACACATCGGCCTCGTCGTACTGTCGCAGCACGTTCAGGGCACGGATGACGGCGGCACGGCGCCCGTCGGGCAGCGGCACCTCGAAGCCACCGAGCGCGAAGCGCACCGCCGCATCCGGCGCGAACCCCGTCTGGCCGGCTCGCACCGCCACCAGTTGCTCGCTCGCGCCGCGCACCCGGGCCGGGTCGATCTCGAGCCCGAGCACCTCGACATCCGCGCGGGTCTTGGCCAGGCGCTGGTGCAGTTCGAGGCTGGTCACGGCGCTCGCGCCGTAGCCGAGGTCGACGACGAGCGGGTCTGCGCTCGTGCGCAGGACGGGCAGCGTCTGGGTCCAGCGGTCGATGCGGCGCAGACGATTCGTGTTCGTCGTGCCGCGTGTGATCGTTCCGACTGGCATCCCCCAATTCTGCCACTGCCGCCCAGAACGCAGGAGCAGAGCGCTGCCACGGCGCTGGCGGAGCACGGCGTAACGCTCGTCCTGCGTTCTGCCCGTCATCCGTAGAATGGATCGCATGACTGCGCCTTACACACTCATCCTGCTGCGCCACGGCAACAGCACCTGTAACCAGGCCAACCTCTTCACCGGCTGGGTCGACGTCCGTTTGTGCGAGCAGGGCGAGGCCGAAGCGGCCCGCGCCGGCGAGCTCCTCGCGGAAGCCGGCCTGCTGCCCGACATCCTGCACACCTCGGTGCTCACCCGCGCCATCCAGACCGCGAACATCGCCCTCGACAAGGCCGACCGCTCCTGGATCGACGTCAAGCGCAGCTGGCGCCTCAACGAGCGCCACTACGGCGCGCTGCAGGGCCTCGACAAGGCCGAGACGCTCGAGAAGTACGGCCCGGAGCAGTTCCAGCTCTGGCGTCGCTCCTTCGACGTCCCGCCGCCCGTGCTGGCCGACGACGCCGAGTACTCGCAGGTCGGCGACCCGCGCTACGCGAACCTCGCCGACGACGAGCTGCCCCGCACGGAGTGCCTCAAGGACGTCATCGTGCGCATGCTGCCGTACTGGGAGGACGACATCTCCGCCGATCTCCGCACGGGCAAGACGGTTCTCGTGACGGCGCACGGCAACTCGCTGCGTGCCCTGGTCAAGCACCTCGACGGCATCAGCGACGACGACATCGCCGAGCTGAACATCCCCACCGGCATCCCGCTGGTCTACAAGCTCGGCGAAGACCTCATGCCGCTCGGCCCGGGCGAGTACCTCGACCCCGAGGCCGCAGCAGCCGGTGCGGCCGCGGTGGCAGCGCAGGGCAAGAAGTAACACCCAGCCTTAACGACGAAGACTCCGGATGCCGCGGCATCCGGAGTCTTGTTCGTTAAACGCTGCTCAGTGGCGTCAGACGCTCGGGGCGTCCGGGTCCCAGTCGCCCGTCGCCAGGTAGAGCACCTTCTTGGCGATGGACACGGCGTGGTCGGCGAAGCGCTCGTGGTAGCGGCTGGCCAGCGTGGCGTCGACGGTGTCGGCGGCCTCGCCCTTCCAAGTCTCGCCGAGCACCTTGTCGAAGACCCGAAGGTGCAGCGCGTCGATCTCGTCGTCGTCGTTGCGGATCGTCTCGGCCATCTTCACGTCCTGAGTGCGCAGCAGCTCGGTGAGCTTCTGCGCGATCTCGACGTCGAGTCGGCCCATCTCCGCGAACGTTCCGCGGAGCGACTTCGGAACCACCTTGTCGGGGAAACGGTAACGGGCGAGCTGGGCGATGTGGGTCGACATGTCGCCCATGCGCTCGAGCGACGCGCTGATGCGCAGTGCGCTCACCACGATGCGGAGATCGCGGGCGACGGGCTGTTGCCTGGCCAGAATCATGATGGCGAGCTCGTCGAGGGCGACGGTGAGTCCGTCGATCTTGTCGTCGTCGGCGATCACCTCCTCGGCCAGGGTGACGTCCGACTCGTTGAATGCCCTTGTCGCCTTGTCGATGGAGACGGCGACGAGGCCGCTGAGCTCGACGAGTCGATCCTGCACCTCGCGGAGCTCCTGCTGAAATACTTCACGCACGGCTAATCTGTCCTTCCTGCCGAATGGGAGCGCCCGGCATCCGAGACCCGAGTGGCCCCCGGCTTGATGATGACTCCGCCAGGTTAACAAACGGTGCCGTAAGGCTGAACACTCGGCAAAGGAGGGGCCATCTGCTGCCTAACGGAGCGGTACGCCCCATTGGGTTCACTACTCTAGTGGGCATGGACTCCACCTGGTTGGTGCTGCTCGCTCTGGCACTCGGCCTCGCAGTGGGCGCGGGCTTTGTCACGATGCTTCACCTCGCCGAACGCCGAGGCGCATCTGCGGCAGGCGTCGTCAGCCCCCGCATACCCGACGGCATCGATCAGGTGCTCGAAGCACTCGAATCGGCCGGTGTCGTGCTCGACCCGTCGCACAATGTGATGAAGGTGTCGCCCGGCGCACTGGCCATGGGGCTGGTGTGGAACGGCGCGCTCGTGCACCCGGAGCTGCTGGAGCTCGTCGACGAGGTGCGGCGGGACGGCGAATCGATCAGCCGCGAGCTCGTGCTGAAGCGCGGGCCGTTCGGCGACGCGAGCATGTACCTGAGCGTGCGGGTCGCCAGGCTCGGCACGCGCTTCGTGCTGCTCCTGGCCGATGACCGCACCGAGTCTCACCGCCTCGACGATGTGCGCCGCGACTTCGTTGCCAACGTCAGCCACGAGCTCAAGACGCCGATCGCCTCCGTGGGCCTGCTCGCCGAGGCGCTGGATGCCGCGGCCGACGAGCCGGCTCAGGTGCGCCGTTTCGCCGACAGGCTCACCAGCGAGTCCGCGCGTCTGGCCCGGCTGACGCAGGAGATCATCGAGCTCTCCCGGCTGCAGGCCCAGGATGCCGTCGCCGAGGCGCGGCCGGTCGACATCGACGCCATCGTCTCAGCGGCCATCGACCAGAACCGCGTGATCGCGGAGGGCAACGGCATCGAGATCGCGCTCGGCAAGAAGTCCGGCGCCCAGGTGTACGGCGACGAGTCGCTGCTCGTGATGGCCGTCAACAACCTCGTCGCCAACGCCGTGAACTACTCGCCTCCCGGCTCGCGCGTCGGCGTCGGCGTGAAGCACGCCGACGGCATCGTCGAGATCGTGGTCACCGATCAGGGCGTCGGCATCCCGGAGGAAGACCAGGACCGGGTCTTCGAGCGCTTCTTCCGCGTCGACCAGGCCCGCGCCCGCAACACGGGCGGCACGGGGCTCGGCCTCAGCATCGTCAAGCACGCCGTGCAGAACCACGGCGGCGACATCCGTGTCTGGTCGCAGCCAGGCCTCGGCTCGTCCTTCACCATCCGCCTTCCCGAGTTGAAGGCAGACCAAGCATCCGAAACCCTGGGAGACCCCGCGTGACACGAATCCTGTTGATCGAAGACGAGCCTGCGCTCAGCGAGCCCCTGAGCTTCCTGCTCGAGCGGGAGGGCTACGAGGTGACCGTGGCCGCCGACGGGCCGAGCGCACTGCGCGAGTTCGATCGCACGGGCGCCGATCTGTTGCTGCTCGACCTGATGCTGCCCGGGATCCCCGGCACAGAGGTCTGCCGCGAGATCCGCCAGCGCTCGAGCGTTCCGATCATCATGCTCACGGCCAAGGATTCCGAGGTCGATATCGTCGTCGGGCTCGAGCTCGGCGCCGACGACTATATGACCAAGCCGTACTCGACCCGCGAGCTGCTGGCCCGCGTGCGCGCCGTGCTGCGCCGTCACGTCGACACGGATGCCGAGGACGACAGC
The DNA here is from genome assembly GCA_040511515.1 of Microterricola sp. Taxonomy (GTDB): domain Bacteria; phylum Actinomycetota; class Actinomycetes; order Actinomycetales; family Microbacteriaceae; genus Microterricola. Next base: position 772 of record JBEVGZ010000360.1, on the reverse strand, counting down.
GTGATCGAGGCCGGCGCGGTGCGCATGGACATCGAACGGCACACGGTGAGCGTGAACGGGGATCTCATTCCCATGCCGCTGAAGGAATTCGAGCTGCTCGAGCTGCTGATGCGCAACGCCGGGCGCGTGCTCACCCGTGGCCAGCTGATCGACCGGGTGTGGGGAACCGACTACTTCGGCGACACGAAGACCCTCGACGTGCACATCAAGCGCATCCGCTCGCGGATCGAGCCCGTGCCCTCCGAGCCGACGATGCTGCTGACCGTGCGCGGGCTCGGCTACCGTTTCGAGGCCTGAGCCGCCGGCCAGGCCGGGCCGTACACACAAGAAGCGGCGCCCCCGCGGGTGCGCCTCTTCTGTGTGTTGTGGCTGTGCGACGCGTCAGTCGCGCGGTGCCTCAGGCGCGAGAGTGGAGTACTCAGGCAGCTGGGTCGTGAGCACGGGGACGAGCAGCTCGTGGCCGTCCGTGTCGCCGGACTGGAAGTAGACGGGCAGGAGCGCGCCGGGCTGCGTGGCCATGTCGACGAGCGTGATCGTTTCGCCGTCCTGCTGGCCGAACTGCGTGGTGGAGTTGGCCTTGAGCGTGACGGTCTCCGTCGCATCGTCACCGTCGGACTCGTACTGCACGGTGACGCGGGCGGTCTCTGCCGTCGTGTTCACGAAGGTGACGACCAGGTGGCCGAGCTCGCCGTCGTCGCTGATGATGACCGCGTTGCGCACATCGACACCGCCGAGGTTGGTGCTCACGCCGTCGCTGGCGTCATAGTGCTTC
>JBEVGZ010000359.1:0-6071 GCA_040511515.1 Microterricola sp. | reverse complement strand
CGGTGGTCAGAGATCGTGCCATGAGCTCTCCATGGTGAGGAAGGCGGAAAAATGAGACGCCAATGTTTGCGCAGCCATCGAGTATACGACTCCCGCGGCACTGTTCGTGCCCGAGATGCGGCCTGAACGACGGAAGCCCGGCACACCGTGCCGGGCTTCCGTCTGTTGGTGGATCTGGGGAGACTCGAACTCCCGACCCCCTGCATGCCATGCAGGTGCGCTACCAGCTGCGCCACAGACCCAAAATCACTTCCGATTCCTCCGAAGCAACTTGTCTACTGTACTACATCTCACGACGGCGATTCGGCGCCGACTCCCGCGAGCTGGCACGCGTGCCGTAGCGTAAGCGTCATGGGTCCCGCTGCCGAAGCGTCGAGCGACGCGAGTTTCGCCCGTACAAGTGGGCCATCATGGCGCTGGCTGCTCGCTGCCGCCGGAACAGCAGGTGCCGTCTTCCTCGTGATCAGCATGCAGGTCGGGACCTGCATCGACTACGCGGCGCCGGGACCGGAAGGCACCTGTACGGTGGAGCCCGCCGTCGGAATCCCGGCCGCCTGGATTCTGGGAACCGTCGGCGTACTGTTCATCGGATACTCGCTCGCTCGCGCTTTCCGACGGCGGCGCTAGAACCAGAGCATACGTCGGGCCGCTCCGATCTTTGCCTTGTCGGCACAAAAAAATCCCCGTCTTTTCGCTCGTTTCAGCGGAAAGACGGGGATGGTGGTGGATCTGGGGAGACTCGAACTCCCGACCCCCTGCATGCCATGCAGGTGCGCTACCAGCTGCGCCACAGACCCTCAGTTGATCCCGATTCCTCCGGAGCAACTTGATTAGATTACTACACGATTAACTCGCGTGTAAAAACGGCTGCGTCACTCGCGCGTGTCGCGCTCCGGCAGCTCGATCGAGACGACGGGGCAGTCCTTCCAGAGGCGCTCCAGCTGGTAATAGCCGCGCTCCTCCTCGTGGAAGACGTGCACAACGAGGTCGCCGAAGTCGAGCAGCGCCCAGCGGCCCTCTGACCGGCCCTCGCGACGGAGCGGCTTGGCGCCGGCGCGGATCAGCTCGTCCTCGACCTCGCTGGCGATGGCGACGACGTTGCGCTCCGAGTTGCCGGTGACGAGGAAGAAGATGTCGGTCAGCGGCAGCGGCTGCGTGACGTCGAGGGCGACCAGGTCGGTCCCGCCCTTGGAGTCAGCGGCGCGTGCGGCCACCTGGAGGAGTTCAATGGCGTGTGAAGTTGCAGTCATCTGGATTGTGTCCTGTTTGTGAGAAGCATGGGTGCCGACCGGTGGGCGCGGCACTAAAAAATCTTGAAGATGTATCCGCCGATGAAGAGGCCGATGACACCGAGTGCCAGCACGGCAGCCGTGATGGCGAGCACCGTTGGCACGTTGAGACCGCCCTGCTTGGGCGGGGTGAGCGTGTCGCGGGTGGAGGTGTGGGTGCTCACGGCACGGCTGGCCCGAACGGGCTGTGCGCTCGTTGCCGGGTGGGCATCGTCGACCTGGTCGAGCAGCCGGTCGACGTCGGGCGAGTCAAGCAGATTGGGGTGCGCGCCGGTGTCGCCGAGGCTCGGCAGATCGATGGAGCCGGTCACCAGCATCTCGCCGGTGACGATCGGAGCCCCGCTGCCGTCGCCCTGCTGCGGGATCATCGGCAGGATGAGGGCATTTGTCGTGGTCGGCACTCCGCCGGCACCAACGCCGCGCGAGAGTACCTGGTCGAAGCTCTGATCGTCGGCGTCATCCTCGACGTCGATGTCGAGCGACCAGTGGCCGATCGGTGGCTGCGGTGCGACGGCATCAGAAGTGTGGGCATCGCCGGCCGATGATTCGGGCGACTCGTCGAGTTGCTCGCCACGGGCCGCGGCCTGGGCCGCGAGCAGCGCACGCAGTTCGCGGCGGGTGAGCGTGCGCTCAGGCACACCCTGGAAATCGCCGAAGTCGTTGTCGTCGGCTTCCGGCTCTGCATCGTCGCTCTCGACGGATGCCGGCGCCGCCGGTGCCTGTGCGGACTTCGGCGCCCATGCTGCGGCGTCTGCCTCAGCGCGTTGACGTTCTGCAGCGGCCTGCGCTGCCGGGTCGACGACCGGGGGCTGGGCTGCCGCGGCTGGCTGCTCGGCGTTGCTCGGATCTGCGGGGTCGACGGAGGCTGCTTCCGGTTGACGCGAGCGTTCGCTCTCGCGCATTTGACGCCTCGTCAGCGGTTGCTCGTCGGGCAACGCACTCATGCCACACTCCGATACAGATGGTGTTTGGAGATGTACTGCACGACGCCATCGGGCACCAAGTACCAGACGGGGTCGCCGCGCTCCACACGGGCCCGGCAGTCGGTCGACGAAATCGAGAGAGCCGGAACCTCCAACAAGCTTACGTCGCCCTCAGGCAATCCCGAAATACTGAGGTCATGCCCCGGCCGACTCACAGCTACGAAGTGAGCGAGGTCCCAGAGTTCACGGACGTCTTTCCACGTGAGGATCTGGGCGATCGCGTCGGCGCCGGTGATGAAGAACAGCTCGGCATCAGGGCGCTCGGCGTGGACATCGCGGAGCGTGTCGATCGTGTACGTCGGCCCGTCGCGGTCGATGTCGACGCGGCTGACGGTGAATCGCGGGTTCGACGCCGTCGCGATGACCGTCATGAGGTAGCGGTGCTCCCCCGGGCTGACGGCTGGCTTCTGCCACGGCAGACCCGTTGGCACGAAGATGACCTCATCGAGGTCGAATGACTGAGCCACCTCGCTCGCCGCGACCAGGTGGCCATGGTGAATGGGGTCGAAAGTGCCGCCCATCACGCCAATGCGCGGGCGGCGTTTCGACGCACTCGTCACAGGCGGTTCGTTCAGTGGCCCGACGGGGCGTGCGCTCCGCCGTGGGTGGCGGCGTATGCGTCACCCTTGGCCTTGTGGCGGTTTGCGACATCGCGGAAGCTCCACGTGACAAAACCGAACGCGGCAAAGATCACGAGCGCGATGGCGCCATACATGATGGGCTCGATCGGCAGTTCAACGGCGTGCACGGTTTCGGACGACGCAACCACGGCGGTCAGCAAAGACATCACATTCTCCATTCAGGTGGCGGGAGGTGCATCCGCCACAACGATTCTAGCGGGCACTACGGCCGCAGCTGTCCGTTGCCACGCACAATCCACTTGGTGCTGGTGAGTTCTTGCAGACCCATCGGGCCGCGTGCGTGCAGTTTCTGGGTCGAAATTCCGACTTCGGCGCCGAAACCGAACTCTCCCCCATCGCTGAAACGCGTCGACGCGTTGACCATGACCGTTGCGGAGTCCACGCGGTTCAGGAAGTACTCGGCGTTGCCGAGGTCGTTCGTGATGATCGACTCCGTGTGCTTGGTCGAGTACCGGCGAATGTGCTCGATCGCCTCGTCGAGGGTGTCGACGACACGCACCGCGATGTCGAGGCTCAGGTACTCGGTCTCCCAGTCCTCCTCCGTGGCGGGCACGGCGTCCGGCAGCAGCACGCGGGCGCGCTCGTCGGCGTGAATGGTCACACCGGATTCCGCGAGCTTCGCGCCGACGGCCGGAAGCACGCGATCGGCGGCCCCGGCGAGTACGAGCACCGTCTCGACCGTGTTGCAGACGCTGGGGCGCTGGGTCTTGGCGTTGTGCACGATGTCGACGGACCACTGCACGGGCGCGGTCTCGTCGAGGACGATGTGCACGACACCGGCGCCGGTCTCGATAACCGGGACCTTCGACTCGGTCACGACCGTGTTGATCAGCGACGCGCTGCCGCGCGGGATGAGCACGTCGACCTGCCCGCGTGCCTGCATCAGGGCGCGCGCGCCCTCGCGGCCGAACTCGTCGATCGACTGCACGGCCGCCTCGGGGATGCCGTGCGCCGCGATGGCCTGCTGGATCAGCGAGACCAGGACCTGGTTGGAGTTCAGTGCGGCGCTTCCACCGCGCAGCACAGCGGCATTGCCGCTCTTCAGGGCGAGGGCGGCGATGTCGACGGTGACGTTGGGCCTGGCCTCATAGATCGCGCCGACGACGCCGAATGGGACGCGCACCTGCGCGATCTGGACGCCGTTCGGCAGCGTGCTGCCGCGCACGTTGTCGCCGATGGGGTCGGCGAGGCCGACGATCTCGAGAACCGCGACGGCGAGCGACTCGATGCGCGCCGGGTTGAGGGCGAGACGGTCGAGCAGCGCATCGCTCAGGCCGTTGGCCCGCCCGGCATCGAGGTCACGCTGGTTGGCCTCGACGATCTCGGCGACGTTGGCGCGCAGCGTCGCGGCGATCTCGACGAGCGCCTCGTTCTTCTTCTGGGTGGTCGTAGCGCCCAGTTCGAGCGATGCGGCGCGGGCGGCATCCAGCTTCGCGGAGAACGCACCGAGATCGATGCCGGTGGTCGAGGGGGTGTTCAGCAGGGACATGGCCCTAGTTTAGGCGTGCTCTGGCACCGTGTTACGGGATTGCGCCTCGAACCACGTGCCGACATCTTCGCCGAGGAGTGCCTCGTTGACCAGGCCGGTCGCCGTGACGAGCACGGCCGTTCCCGACTCGGCCGCGTGCCTGGCGGCTGAGGCCTTGGTGACGGCCCCACCGGTGCCGACGCCGGCGCGCCCGGCCGAGCTCAGCTCGACTCCGACCAGCTCGTCTCCGTACGGCACGTGCGCAATGCGCTCGGCACCCGGCTCGTGCGGCGGACGCGTGTAGAGGGCGTCGACATCGCTGAGCAGGATGAGCACATCGGCAGCGATCAGGCTGGCCACGAGCGCGGCGAGCCTGTCATTGTCGCCGAAACGGATCTCGTGCGTCGCGACGGTGTCGTTCTCGTTGACGATGGGCAGGATCCGCAGATCGAGCAACCGCTCCATCGCCCGCTGCGCGTTGCTGCGCGGCGTCGCGTTCTCGAGGTCGCCCGCGGTGAGCAGCACCTGACCGGCGACGATGCCGTAGCGGTCGAGGCTGTCCTGGTAGCGGAAGATCAGCAGGTTCTGGCCGACGGATGCCGCCGCCTGCTGCGTCGCGAGGTCGGTCGGACGCTCGGAGAGACGCAGGTACGGCAGGCCGGTCGCGATCGCTCCGGACGACACCAGGACGATCTCGGTGCCACGGCCGTGCGCGGCGGCGAGGGCATCGACGAGTGGCGCGATCTGGCCGGCATTCTCACCGCTGATGGACGATGAGCCCACCTTGACGACGATCCTCTTTGCCGAGGTGATGCCGGCCCGATCACGCACGCTCACTGTTACTCGCTCTCCTCGCCCGATTCCGCGAGGGCGTCGCGTTCTGCGCGGGTCATCTCGACACCGCCGTCTTCTTGCCAGATGCCGGATGCCCGCTCGTTGAGCAGTTCGGCGCGCGCTGCGGCCTTGGCATCCATGCGGGCGAAGTAGTCTTCGCGGCGCTCGTTGCGCGTTGCGCGGCCGGCGCCGTCCAGGCGCGCGTCGGTTCCGCGCGGCGCGGTGATGAGCTCGGCCGTCGAGGTGAGCGTCGGCTCCCAGTCAAAGACGATGGAACTGCCAGGGCCGATGATCACGGTGGAGCCGGCGACGGCTCCGGCCTTGAAGAGCTGGTTCTCGACGCCGAGCTTGGCGAGGCGGTCCGCAAGGAAGCCGACGGCCTCGTCGTTGGCGAAGTCGGTCTGGGCGACCCAGCGCTCCGGCTTGGCGCCGATGACGCGGTAGACGTTGCCGAAGCTTCCGCCCTCGACCTTCACGACGAAGCCACCCTCGTCGACGGCCTTCGGGCGGATGACGATGCGCTCCTTGGCCGGCTTGGCCGCCGCCTCGGCGCGGCCCTGCTCCACCAGCTCCGCCAGGGCGTAGCTCAACTGGCGCAGACCCTCGTGGGTCGCGGAGGAGATCTCGAAGACGCGGTAGCCGCGCTCCTCGAGCTCCGGGCGCACGAACTCGGCGAGCTCCCTGGCCTCAGGCACATCGATCTTGTTGAGTGCGATGAGCTGCGGGCGCTCGAGCAGGGGCTTCTGTCCCTCCGGAACGGGGTACGCGGCGAGTTCGCCGAGGATCACGTCGAGGTCGGTGATCGGGTCGCGGCCGGGGTCGAGGGTCGCGCAGTCGATGACGTGCAGCAGGGCCG
>JBEVGZ010000358.1:0-5514 GCA_040511515.1 Microterricola sp. | reverse complement strand
GGGGTCCGGGCGGCGGCGGCGGCGCGCACGACGCGCTCGTCGCTGAAGCCGAGCAGGTTCTGGAAGTCGCCGCCGCCGCGCGCAACGATGATCACGTCGACCTCCGGATCGGCGTCGAGCTTCTCGATCGCGGCCGCGACCTCGCCGACAGAGCGGTCGCCCTGCACCGCCGCGTGCACGACGCGGAAGTTCACGGCCGGCCAGCGCAGCTGGGCATTGCGGATGACGTCTTTCTCGGCATCCGAGTCCTTGCCTGTGATCAGGCCGATGCAGTGCGGCAGGAATGGCAGCGGCCGCTTGCGCGAGGCGTCGAAGAGGCCCTCGGCGGCGAGCTGCTTGCGGAGGCGCTCGAGGCGCTCCAGCAGATCGCCGAGGCCGACGTGGCGGAGCTCGAACACCTGCATGGTGAGCGTGCCGCCCTTGACCCAGTAGTTCGGCTTGACGAGGGCGATGACGCGGTCACCCTGCTTGAAGTCGGCATCGAGCTTCGCGCGCACCGACGACCAGACGTTGAAACTGACCGTCGCGTCTTCGTTGAGGTCTTTGAGCTTGCCGTAGACATTGCCACCGGAGACGCCCCACTGCGTGATCTCGCCCTCGACCCACGCGGTGCCGAGCCGCTCGATGTAGCCGCGGATTTTCTGCGAGAGCACTGCAACCGGCCACGGGGCCTCGAGGGTGGGTGTTGCATCGCTCACGCGCGGATCCTCCAGAAACGTCGACGGCGCGCACCACGGGGGTGCGGCGCTTCTTCACAGGCTCCCAGCCTAGACTTGGGCTGTGACGAATCAGACGGATGCCCCCACCATCGGCCTCGGGATGCCCCGCATTCCCAGCCGCCGCGGGCACTTGAAAAACAACCCTGTGACCGGCGAGAAGAAGGTCCTGCTCGCCGCCCCGCGCGGGTACTGCGCCGGTGTCGACCGCGCCGTGATCGCCGTCGAGAAGGCGCTCGAGCACTACGGCGCCCCCGTCTACGTGCGCAAGCAGATCGTGCACAACATCCACGTCGTGACCGAACTCGAGGCACTCGGAGCCATCTTCGTCGAAGAGGTCGACGAGGTTCCGGAGGGCTCGCACCTCGTCTTCAGCGCGCACGGCGTCTCGCCTGCCGTCGTCAACGCCGCCGCCGACCGCGGCCTGCAGGCCATCGACGCCACCTGCCCGCTGGTCACCAAGGTGCACCGCGAGGCCGTGCGCTTCGCACGCGACGACTTTGAGATCTTGTTGATCGGGCACGAAGGCCACGAAGAGGTCGAGGGCACAGCCGGCGAGGCTCCGGACCACGTGACCATCGTGAACAGCCCGGACGACGTCGAGAACATCGAGGTCAAGGATCCCGACAAGGTCGTCTGGCTCTCGCAGACCACGCTCAGCGTCGACGAGACGATGGAGACGGTTCGCCGACTCCGCGAGAAGTTCCCCAAGCTCCAGGATCCGCCCAGCGACGACATCTGCTACGCCACGCAGAACCGCCAGGTGGCCATCAAGAAGGTCGCCCGCGACGCTGAGCTCGTGATTGTGGTCGGCTCGGCCAACAGCTCCAACAGCGTGCGCCTGGTCGAGGTCGCACTCGAGTACGGCGCATCGGCCGCCTACCGGGTCGACTACGCCAGCGAGGTCAAGCAGGAGTGGCTTGACGGTGTCGCGACGGTCGGCGTGACGAGCGGCGCCTCGGTACCGGACGAGCTCGTGCAGGAGCTGCTGCGTGATCTGGCGGATGCCGGCTACGGCACGGTGCAGGAAGTCAAGACCGCAGAGGAAGACCTGATCTTCAGCCTGCCGAAGGAGCTCCGCAAGGGTCTCTCCGGCAAGCAGGACGAGCGGGCGCTCGGCGGGCGCACTACGAAGCCGTAGGCTCCTGCCAGCCCTCCTCGTGTGACCAGCTGACGGCGGTGGGGCGGATCTCGATGGTGCCCCACTGCGCCGCCGGGCACTTCTCCGCCCAGCCGAGCGCAGCCGCCGGGTCGTGGGCGTCGATCACGAAGAACCCGCCCAGTTTCTCCGGATCGTCGCTCAGCACGCCGACGAGGTCTTCCCGCTGCCCGTCACGCACCCGGTAGATTGCCGACTCGGATGACGCCTGCAGCACCTCCGCCGCGATCAGGATCCCCGCGTCATCCAGCTCTCTGCCGTAGCGGTCGAAGGCGTCACGCCACGGCGCCATCTCTTCCTCGCTGAGACCGGTGTCGCCCTGCTCCGCGTAGTACATCAACAGCGTGAATCGCATGTGGATCGCCTCCGTGCCCGATTGTCCCACCCGCTCGATGCGATTGCCAGCGCTCGGCGCATCCGGCCGTCGAACTCGCAGAAACGGCCCCCTCCCGAGCGGGAAGGGGGCCGTTTCTACGAGTTCGGCGCGTGCTGGTTGCTCAGCTGGCGCCGGGGAGCTGCATCAGCAGCGGGTCGTTGGCTGCCACCATCGAGACGACGACGAACAGCAGGATGACCGACACCACGCCGCCGACCAGCGGCACCCAGAAGGCACGCCGGGCATGCTGCATCCGGAGCACGGCCCAGATGGCCGTGGCCACCCAGAGCACGCCCTGCACGACATTGCCGATCAGGATCGTGCGCATGTCGGCCTCGCTGGCGACGTAGTCGGCCAGGCCCTGCTGGCTGTGCAGGAGCTGCAGCGCCTCGGGAATGGACGACAGGGTGTTGATCGCCATCCACAGCCCGAACAGTCCGAAGACCAACAGCGCGATCGTGATGCGCCGGTCCGCACGCAGGGCCTCGGCGGGTGTGCGGGGCGCGGTCGGTGCGGCGAGCCCAGGCGACGCGGGGCCGGTGGGTGCCGGAGGCCAGGGCGCGGCCTGCGTGGCCGGCGGCGCAGCGGGAACCGGCGGCGCGCTCTCGGCCGGCGGGGTGGGAGGCTTCCACTCCCAGCCCTCCGGCGCGAGCTCGCCATAACGAGGACGAGGCCGCTCGCCGGCCCTCGAAGTCTCTGGCTTCGATGGTTCTGGCGTTGCGGCCTCGTTCTCAGTCATGACGGTTCGACTAGCTGTTCGAGTGACCGTAGGAGCCGAGCTGCTTCGTCGACTCGAGGACGCGGGCGGCCATGGCCGTCTCGGCGACCTTGCCCCAGGCGCGCGGGTCGTAGAGCTTCTTGTTTCCGACCTCGCCGTCGACCTTGAGCACGCCGTCGTAGTTCTTCAGCATGTAGTCGGCGATCGCACGCGTGTAGGCGTACTGGGTGTCGGTGTCGATGTTCATCTTGATGACACCGTTGGCGACGGCCTCGGCGATCTCGGCATCGGTCGAACCCGAACCACCGTGGAAGACGAGGTCGAGGGGCAGCTTGCCGGTGCCGTACTTGGCCTGGATGCCGTCCTGGATCTCCTTGAGCAGGGCCGGGCGCAGCTGCACATTGCCCGGCTTGTACACGCCGTGCACGTTGCCGAAGGTGAGGGCCGACATGTAGCGGCCGTTCTCGCCGAGGCCGAGGGCCTCGACCGTCGCGATGGCGTCGTCGAGGGTCGTGTACAGGCTGTCGTTGATGTCGTGGCTGACACCGTCTTCTTCGCCGCCGACGACGCCGATCTCGACCTCGAGAATCGCGTTGATGGCCTTGAGGCGGGGGAGGATCTGCTGGGCGATCTCGAGGTTCTCGGTCAGCGGCACGGCCGAGCCGTCCCACATGTGCGACTGGAAGATGGGGTTGCCGCCGGCTGCGACGGCCTCTTCGGACGCGGCGATCAGCGGCATCACGAAGTCGTCGAGAGCGTTCTTCGGGCAGTGGTCGGTGTGCAGGGCGACCGTGATGGGGTAGTTGTCGGCGACGGCGTGCACGAACTTGGCCATGGCCAGGGCGCCAGCGGCACGGTTCTTCACGGTGTGGCCGGCGAAGTAGTCAGCGCCACCGGTGGTGACCTGGATGATGCCGTCGGAGCCGGCCTCGGTGAGTCCCTGCAGCACGGAGTTGATCGTCTGCGAGGAGGAGACGTTGAAGGCCGGGTAGGCGAAGCCCTTGTCCTTGGCCTTGTCCAGCATGGCGGCGTACTGCTCGGGCGTTGCGATGGGCATGGAAGCTCCTTGGCGTTGATCTGGGGTGTGAGCAAAGTCTATCCAGCCGAGGCCCGTGTGCACATTTGTCCAGCGCAGATCGGGGCCGCCGCACGAAGGTGCAGCAGATTCTTGGCTGATCCGTTAAGGAATGCGATTCTTTCGCGATATTTCGGCCGCTATCTTGCGACTGGCGCGGGCGCGCTGCCTACGCTGAAATCAGCGGCCTCTTTCTGGCCGCTGTGAGCGCAGAGCTGCGCCGACGGCCATTCAACCCGCGTCCGGGAGGACCCACCATGATGAGCACCGATACCTCCAGCCTTTATCTGCACCCCGATCGCAACTTCGCGATGGAGTTGGTGCGGGCGACGGAGGCGGCCGCGATCCGTGCCGTGCCGTGGATTGGCCGCGGCGACAAGCTCGGCGCCGACGGGGCAGCCGTCGACGCGATGCGCGCATTCCTCGGAACGGTCAGCTTCGATGGCCTCGTCGTCATCGGCGAGGGCGAGAAGGATGCCGCCCCCATGCTCTACAACGGGGAACGCGTCGGCAACGGCCGCGGCCCCGCCTGCGACATCGCGGTCGACCCCATCGACGGCACGAGCCTCACCGCCGCCGGTCGGCAGAACGCGCTCTCCGTGATCGCCGTCTCCGACCGCGGCACCATGCTCGACGCGTCGAGCGTGTTCTACATGGACAAGATCGTGACGGGCCCGGAGGGAATCGGAGTCATCGACATCCGCCGCCCGATCGCCGACAACATCCACGCCCTGGCCAAGGCCAAGAACATTGATGTCGGCGACATGCGGGTCGCCGTGCTCGACCGTCCCCGGCACGAACAGCTCATCGCCGAGATCCGCGAGGCCGGAGCCGGCACCCGCTTGATGAGCGACGGCGACGTCGCCGGCGGTATCAACGCCGCCCGCTACGACTCCCGCATCGACATGTGCGTGGGCATTGGCGGCAGCCCTGAGGGCATCACAACGGCCTGCGCGATCAAGGCGATCGGCGGATTCATGCAGACCCGCATGGCGCCGAAGGATGCCGCAGAGCGCGCCCGCGGCGAAGCGGCCGGCCTCGACTGCGACCGGATCTACGAGGTCGACGACCTCGTGCAGGGCGGCAACACCTTCTTCGTCGCCACCGGCGTGACCGACGGCGGGCTGCTCGCCGGGCCGCGCAAGATCGGCCGCACGCACATCCGCACGGAGAGCATCATCCTGCGCTCGAAGTCGGGCACGATCCGCCGTGTGACTGCCGACCACCTCGTCTCGAAGTGGCAGTAACAGCAACCGCTGACTGAGCACGACTCCGCCGGTTGATTCGCGCCCGCGCCGGCCGCGATCGCGATCGCCGGTGATCCCACCGAAGCCGTGCTCTGCGCCACTTCCGGTCCCTCTGCGCCACATGATGTTGCGCAGAGGCGCACGAAGTGGCGCAGAGCGGCCGATAAGCCACGGCTAAACCTCGGCAACACGTCGGCTACGCCGAGACGAGCACCAGCCCGTG
>JBEVGZ010000357.1:0-3336 GCA_040511515.1 Microterricola sp. | reverse complement strand
GCGGTCGCTGCTGTGGTTGGGCACGAGATCGATCAGCACCCGCAGGCCGTGGTCGTGGGCGCGGGCAATAAATGTGTCAGCCTGCTCGAGCGTGCCGAAGTCAGGATGGATATCGCGGTAGTCGCTGACGTCGTACCCGCCGTCGGCCAGCGGGGACGGATACCACGGGCTGACCCAGATCGCGTCGATGCCGAGCTGGGCGAGATAGGGCAACCGGTCGATGATGCCGAGGATGTCCCCGGTGCCATCGCCGTCGTGATCGGAGAACGACCGCGGGTAGACCTGGTAAACGACTGCGCTGCGCCACCAATCGGCATCCCCAGGATGGGTCACGCTCGCATCTTAGGGGCGCAGATCGAGTCGCAGGAGCGAATGATCGAGCTCGGCGAGGTAGGCGCCGTACTCCGTCGGGGGCGGCGAGCGTTCGGCGTAACGTTGCTCGAGTGCCTGAGCGGCTAGCCGTTGCTGAGCAAGTTGCACTTTCGACCGGAGCGGACATGATCGGTTCGTCATCGCGTGACATTCATGCCACGGTCCACATCGAAATTCCTGGTCGCCCGGTCGCCATCCCCTTGACCGTCTGGTCGACCTTCCGTGAGTGGCGTGAGCACCCAACTGTCGGACCGCAACTGGAGGAACTGCTGGCCGCCCCGGGGGGGGGGGGAATCCGGGGCCGCATGGCCGATCTGCTGAGCGACGAGACCGGGCAAGACTCGGTGCTGGATGTGCCTATGCATTCACTCCTAGAGTTCCCCGGCGTGCCCCTGACCGCGGACGACGCCCAACGCCTCGTCACCGAAACGGCATGACGAATCGTGACCATGATTTCGCTTGCTGAGTTTGGCTGACGTGAAGTTGCCGCCGGCCGGTATCTATTACGCGGTCTCGTGTGTATGGATGCGCCAATGGCATCCGTGAGATCACTAGCCTCGATTCGAGCGCGTCGCAGAGCTCGAGCAGATCCGCTGAAGGTGCTCAGAAGCGCTCGACGGCCACGCCGTGCTCTTCGCCGCCGGGCACCGGGGAGAGCAGCCGGTGCACGACGACGAGCCCCCCGTCGAGCACCCACGCGGTCGAAGCGACCGTGCCGGGCTGGAACCAGTAATACGGCCGGCTGAGCTCCATGTCGAAGCGCTGCAGCGGCGTGCCGAGCGCGGCCTGCAGCGCCGGCTGCTTCGCGACGCCCTCGAGCGCCATCGCTTCGCGGCTCGCGCCGACGAGCCCCGCGACCTCGAAGAACGCCCACTGGTCGGCCACCTCGCAGTGGTGGCGGTGCACGGTGAACGCGCTCTTGTGCTCGCCGATCATCTTCCCCGACCTCTCCAGCGCGGCGCGCACGTCGGGCACCACGCGGCGCGGCGTCACGTCGAGCTCGAGCTCGTCGGGTTGCAGCAGCGAGGCGAGGCGCTCGGGCACGCGGGTGGGCGTCGCCGAGAGGCCCTGGAGCTCCACCACCTCGACCGGGCACAAGAGAATGCCCACGCGCGCGGCGACCCCGGTCGCGCCCTTCACCTCGGTGTCGAGCTGCGCGCGCGTGCCGTTGCGCTGAATCTTCAGCGTGCTGGTGAGCGTGAGCGTCGGCCCGTCGAAGAACTTCAGCGGCGCGCGCCACTCGACGCTCGTGCCGAGGATGACGACCGAGAAGCGGTGCTTCGAGATGAGGTCGGGGAAGCTGACCCAGTTCGCGCGCAGCCACTGCGAGAGCGCGTTGAACCCCGTCGACAGCAGGTTGCGCGGCTGCAGCTGCAGCGGCGTGAAGTGGCTGGTGTCGGTGGTCAGCTCGAAGGTGTGCGCGCGCGGCATCGCGTCAACCTCCGGCGATGGCGGTGACGATCTGCACCTCGTCCCCCGCGCCGCGCGGAGCGCCGAGCTCGTCGACCATCACCTGGTCGCCGTTCACGAACAGCCGGTGGATCTGCCGGAACTTCCCGTCGCCGTCGAGGAGCACGGGCTTGAGCGACGGGCACTGCTCGCAGAGGCGGCTCAGGCCGTCGCTGAGCGTCGGCGCGTCGATGCTCACCTCGCGCCCGAAGCTGGAGAACCGCAGGAGGTTGCCGGAGAGGACGAATTTCACGATGGGGGGCTCCTCTTCTTCGCTTTGCGTTGCACTTCGGCGGCGGCGAGGCCGCCCAGGTCGACCGCCAGCGTCATCAACGTGCCGGCAATGGGGTTGAGGCACATCAGGTCGCGGATGTGCCGCTCGTACGGCGCCTGCTCGAAGACCGCGTAGCCGCCGGCGACGTCTTGAATCGTGCGGCACAGCTGCAGCGCCTGCTCGATGACGTGCGCCTTCAAGACCACGAGCGGTGGATCCCACAGCCAGTCGTACTCGTCACGCTCGATCCGCTCGAGCGAGTGCGCGATGACGATGCGCGAGGTCTCGAGGCCGACGTACATCTTGCCGACCGCGGCCTGAATCGTCTGCATCTCGATGAGCGGCAGCCGGAAGCGGATGCGCGTCGAGATGTCCATGGTGACGGCCTCGAACAGCGAGCGCATGCGCCCCAGCGCCCAGCAGCACATCTCGAGACGCCGCTCGTTCAAGAAGCGCTGCGCGTAGCTGAGGCCGTCGGCCTGCACGAGCACGCGCTCGGGGCCGAGCCGCACGCTGCTGAACGCCCAGCTCGCCAGCCCCGCCGAGCGCAGGCCCATCGCGTTGTATGGAGCGATCTCGACGCCGCGATCTCCGCGCTCGACGAGCACGGTGATGACGTCGCCCGTCTCTGCGTTTTTCGCGAAGGTCATCACTACGTCGGCGATCTGCCCGTCGGCGATGGGGCACTTGCGACCGTCGAGCACCCAGCCGGCTCCATCTCGCTTCAGCGTGGTGGTGAACGAGAAGGGGTCGTTGCCCTCGCTCCAGGCGAAGCCGCCGAAGCACTCGCCGCTCGCCATCGGCCGCACGTAGCGGTCGATGAGGTCGGCGCGCTTCGTCTCCCAGAGCAGCTTGGTGACCGTGCCGCAGTACGCCAGCAGCATGGGGAAGGCGGTGTCGGTGCACTGGTAGCAGAGCTCGTGCAGCACCAGGCCCCAGTCGCGCCAGTTGCGGCCCTGGCCGCCGACCTCGGCGGGCACGGTGAAGCCGAACAGGCCGAGCCGGCCGGCCTCGCCCAGCAACTCGCGCGAGAACGGAGTGCCGCCGCGATCCCGCTCGAACGCGCCGGGGCTCACCTTCTCGGAGAGGAACGCGCCGAAGCGCGTGCGCACCTCGTCGACGTCTTCCTTGCGGCCGAGCGAGCGCAAGAGCTCTTCCGGCGGGCGCGACGCCGGGCGAATGAGGTTCCCCTCGGGGGGCATGCGCGCGAGTGTAGTGTGCGACGCGATGGATGCGGCGAC
>JBEVGZ010000356.1:0-3638 GCA_040511515.1 Microterricola sp. | reverse complement strand
GACCGGGTCTCGGGTGTCGTGATGGACACGATGTTTGACACCGTCAAGCTCGTCACGAGCATCCTCACCGCGTCGCGCAAGGCCGACAAGGCGCTCAAGGCCGCGAGCAGCATCACGATCATGGCGGCGCTTGCCGACGCCAGGCAGCAGCTCGACGGGCTCATCTACTCCGGCTTCGTGTCGCAGACGGGGCTCGAGCGACTGCGGCACCTGCCGCGCTACCTCGGCGGCATCACGGTGCGGGTCGAGAAGCTCGTCGCCAACCCGGGCAGGGACAGGGTCGGGCTCACCGAGGTGGAATCGGCGCTGACCGCGTTCCGCAACGCCGGCGGGACGATCCCGCTGGCGCAGCACGCGCCGACGAGCCTCGTGAAGGCCCGCTGGATGATCGAGGAATTGCGGATCAGCCTGTTTGCCCAGGAGCTGCGCACCGCGGAGAGCGTCTCGCTGCAGCGCATCGCGAAGGTGCTCGCCGGGTAAGGATGCCGAGCCAGCGTGCAGTTGCAACGCAGGAAGGCCCCGCTCTCGCGGGGCCTTCCGTGGTTGTTTCGATCGCAGCTGGTTACAGCACCTTCGAGAGGAAGTCCTTCGTGCGCTGGCGCTGCGGGTTGGAGAGCACCTCGCGCGGATCACCGGACTCCACGACGACGCCGCCGTCCATGAACACGAGCTTGTCGGCGACCTCGCGGGCGAAGCCCATCTCGTGCGTGACGACGATCATCGTCATGCCGGACTTCGCCAGCTCCTTCATCACGTCGAGCACCTCGCCGACGAGCTCAGGGTCCAGCGCGCTGGTCGGCTCGTCGAAGAGCATGAGCTTGGGATCCATGGCGAGGGCGCGGGCGATCGCCACGCGCTGCTGCTGCCCGCCGGAGAGGTGCGCCGGGTAGTAGTCGGCACGGTCGGCGAGGCCGACACGGTCCAACAGCTCACGGGCGCGCTTCTCGACAACCGCCTTCTTCTGCCCCTTGACCCGGATCGGCGCTTCCATGATGTTCTCAAGCGCGGTCATGTGCGGGAACAGGTTGAAGCGCTGGAAGACCATGCCGATCTCACGGCGCTGCTTGGCTGCCTCCTTGGGGTGCAGCTCGTAGAGCTTGCCGTTGGCCTCGCGGAAGCCGACGAGCTCGCCGTCGACACTGAGCCGGCCGGCCGAGAGCACCTCGAGGTGGTTGATGCAGCGCAGGAAGGTCGACTTGCCGGATCCACTCGGGCCGACGAGGCAGAGCACCTCGCCGCGCTTGACCTCGAGCGAGATCGACTTGAGCACCTCGTTGGAGCCGAAGCTCTTCGAGACGGCCTCCGCCAACACCATGGGGGTGGTGGCTGCCGCGGCCCCGGGCGCGCTCCCCGTTGCGAGAGTGTCACTCATGCGTTGCCGCCTCCAGTTTCATGTGACGGTGCAATGATGACGCTCGGCTGGTTGCCGCCGATGACGGGGATCGTTCCGGTCGGGCCCGCGGCCTTGTCCGGGCGGCGGTCGCCGATTCCGCGCGCGAAGCGCTTCTCCAAGAAGTACTGTCCGACCATCAGGATGGACGTGAAGAACAGGTACCAGATCGATGCGACGATGAGCAGCGGGATCGGGTTGAACGTCTCGGCCGAGATGTCACGCGTGCGGTTGTACAGGTCGAAGCTGAATGGCACCGCCGTGACGAGCGAGGTGGTCTTCAGCATCGAGATGACCTCGTTACCGGTCGGCGGGATGATCACGCGCATCGACTGCGGGATGACGATGCGGAGCATCGTCTGCGACCAGCTCATGCCGAGCGCCGTTGCAGCCTCATCCTGGCCCTTGTCGACCGAGAGCAGACCGGCGCGCACGATTTCCGCCATGTAGGCGGCTTCGTTGAGTGCCAGACCGATGACGGCGAGCCAGAAGGTGTTGATCGCCGCGGTCGTCGGGATCGAGACCCACGGATCCGTGAACGGGATGCCGATGTCGATCGTCTGGTAGATGATCGCGATGAGACCCCAGAAGACGAGCTGCACGTAGACAGGCGTCCCACGGAAGATCCAGAGGTAGAACCACGCGACGCTCTTCACGACGGGGTTCGGCGAGAGCCGCATCACGGCGAGCAGAATGCCGAGGATGATGGCGATCACCATCGAGAGCACGGTGAGCTCGAGCGTTACGAGCGCGGCCTGCGTCACCCGCACGTCGAAGACGTACTTGCCGACGGCCTCCCAGTCGAAGGCCGGCCGCTGGGACGCATCGACGATGAACAGCACGAAGATCCCGATGAGCACGACGGCGAAGACGTTGCGCCACGGATGCCGGAGCCTGATCGCCTTGATCGCCTCCGGACGCGTGTCGCCGCCCGCCGCATCAACGCCGTTCGGCGACAGGGAAGCCCCCGCCGCCGAACGGTTGTGTTCTGACTGTGACACTTTTAGCCCTTCGAGGCGGCGTTGATGGTGATCTCGCTGATGCCGCCGTCCGCAACGCCCCAGGCGTCGAGGATCTCGTCATAGCTGCCATCGTCGACCATCGACTGCAGGGCGGCCTGCACGGCCTCGGCCATACCGGAGTCCTTGGCGACCGCGACGCCGTACGGCGCGATGTCGAAGGTCTTGCCTGCGGCCTGCAGCTTGCCATCCGTCTGTGCGATTGCGTAGAGGGTGACGGGCGAGTCTGCACTCATGGCGTCGACCTGGCCGAGCGCGACGGCGTTGGTCGCGGCATCCTGCGTGTCGAACTGCACCTTCTCGATCGGGGCCTTGCCCGCTGCGACACAGTCATCGCTCTTGGCGGGGACCTCGTCGGTGTCTTCGTAGGTGGTTGCCTGCACGGCAACCTTGAGCCCACAGGCGTTGTTGGGGTCAACCTCGTTGCCGGCAGCGGAGGCCCACTGGATTCCGGCGTTGTAGTAGTTGGTGAAGTCGACCTGCTCCTGGCGCTCGACGGTGTCGGTGAAGCTCGACATTCCGATGTCGGCCTTGCCGCCGGTGACGCTCGGGATGATGTTGTCGAACTTGGAGACCTGGAACTCCGGTGTCAGACCGAACTTCGCGGCGATGCCCTCTGCCAGCTCTGCTCCCCATCCGATGGGGTTGCCGTCTGCGTCCTTGAACTCGTTCGGAGCGTAGGTCGGGTCGATGCCGATGACCAGCTTGCCGTCGTCGCCGACGCCCTCTGGGAGCAGGGCGATCGCGGCGTCGTCCGCGGCGATGGCCGGGGCGCTCGCCTCGTCACTGCCGCCGGCGGAGGGCGTGGAGTTGTCGACACAGCCGGAAAGCAGCAGAACGGCTGCTGCGGCGAGGGCCGGAACGGCGTAGCGAATACGCATGGTGGATCCTTACTCTCGGATTCGGAACCCGCCTCGGTGAGGGTTCCGCCCATTCGGGTGACATTGAGCCTAATGCACAGCTTCGCGGACGAAAACGAGGATTGATAACGTTTTGGTCGCACGTTTACGCACAAAGCTCCGTCGTTTGACGGTGGTTACCTGCAAGAATATCCATTCTTGCGCAACTTTGTTGCGAAAGCCTTGGTGGTGACGGCCTCAGGGCATCGCTCCGGTTGCCACGGGCAGCTCATCGTGGTTCGACCACGACGACCATGAGCCGGGGAACAGCGCGGGGCGGAAGCCCGCGATCGTGAGCGCGAGCGCGTTGTGGGCGGCCGTGACACCGGA
>JBEVGZ010000355.1:0-3486 GCA_040511515.1 Microterricola sp. | reverse complement strand
GGGCGGCGGCCGGAGCACTGGGAATGCACCACTCCTCGCTGCAGGCCCGCCATGCGGCGCTCAGCCGGGAGCTCGGCTACGACCCGCGGAGCCCGCTCGGGCGCGCGCGCTACCAGCTCGCAGCGCTGCTCCTCCGGCTCGAGCGACGAGCATGACCGGCGTCCGCTCGACTCTCCGCGCGCAGTGGTGCGATAACTTCAACGCATGTCGTATGTGACCTTCTTCGCGCCGCTGTTGTTCGGCGTGATCGCACTCGTGTTGATTCTGCGCCGCCGGCTGCCGGTGCTCGCAACCTTCGGCCTCTCGGTTTCTCGCCACTCACCACTCGATTTCCTCGCCGGACTCACCATGCCGGCCATCGCCATCGCTCTGGTCTTCTTCACAGAGAAGCTTCTGGGCGCGATCACGGTTTCCGCCGGATCCATCACCTGGCCGACCTTTCTGAACGATGTGCTGGCGCAGCTGTTCCTCGCCGCGGTGCTCGAAGAGCTGCTTTTCAGGGTGTTGCTGCTCACCGGACTCGCACTTCTGCTCGACGGCGTGCCAGCCGGACGCTGGATCGCCGTGCTGCTCACCGGGGCGCTCTTCGGGGCCGCACACCTCGGCAATGAGGGTGCGAGCTGGGTGGCCGCCGTCGGGACGGGCCTCGGCGGTGTCATCTACGGCATCGCATTCCTGGCCACCCGCAGCGTGTGGCTCCCGCTCGCGCTCCACATGTCGTGGAACATGGCACAGGGATTGTTCGGTTTCCCGATCAGCGGCAATCACGTGCCAGGCCTCCTCACATCCGACTCCACCGGTGACGTGCTGTGGAATGGCGGGGCCTACGGCCCGGAGGCCGGCATCCCGGGACTACTCGCTCGCTTCCTCATCATCGCGCTGCTCTTCCTCTACCTGAAACGCCGCTATCCGTCGGGCCGGATCGCCACGCTCCGCTTCGCCCCGGACCCCGTGCGGCGCCCACGACAGGCCGCCCGACGCGACAGGGATCCCGTCGCATCACAGCGGGCGTAACGGCTGCCCTGATCGGCGCTGCCTCGTCACCCCGCCGAGCTGCCCCGTGCCGTCAACGCGAGCAGCCGTTCTGCCGCCGGCGATAAGGGCGTGCCGGAGGACCAGATCGCACTGAGTGGGCGGATGACGCGCAGATCCGCAATCTTCACGCGTATCAGCTGCCCGGCGCGCAGGGCGTCGGTCACCGCGAGGATGCTGAGCACGGCAGGATCGTCTCCGGCCGCCACCGTCGCACGCACTGCGGCCGTGGTGGGGAGCACTGCGGCGGGCGCGACGGCCGTCAGGCCCTCCGGGTGCTCGCGCAGGGCTCGCGCGAGCGCTTCCCGAGTGCCAGATCCCTGCTCGCGCATCACGAGGGGCGTCGCGGCGAGCTCGCGCGCGGAGACTGTGCGGCGGCCGGCCCATCGGTGCCCGGGGCGTACGACGACGACGAGCTCATCGGAGGCGATCGTGCGCGAAGAGAGCCCTGCTGACAGCTCCGGAGTCTCCACAAAACCAATCTCGGCCATCCCGGCGCGGATCCGATCGGCGACAACCGTGCTGTTTGCAGCCGTCAGCTCGACCTCGACCGATGACTCTGACCTCAGCCGGTGCAACCACGCAGGCATGAGATGCTCGGCGATCGTCAGGCTGGACGCGATCCGCAGCGGTGCCGTCGCACCCCCCACGAGTGAGCGCACGGCCTCATCAAAACGGTCGGCCGCATCCACGACATCGCGTGCCCAGCCGGCGACGACCGTTCCGACGT
The DNA here is from genome assembly GCA_040511515.1 of Microterricola sp. Lineage (GTDB taxonomy): Bacteria > Actinomycetota > Actinomycetes > Actinomycetales > Microbacteriaceae > Microterricola. The sequence goes on along the minus strand of JBEVGZ010000355.1, from coordinate 1,724 downwards.
CAGTCAGCCTCGATCCCCTCGGCGAGCGGATGACGAGCACGACCCCGAGTTGGGCCTCCAGATTGCGCATCCGCGATGAGACGGCCTGCTGGCTCGTCCCCGCTCGCCGAGCGGCCTCGGACATGCTCTCGGTCTCGGCCACCGTCACGAGCATGCGCAGCGCCGCGTTCTCGACTCCGCCCATTCTGCTCCTCCCGCCACAAGTTGGCCTTGTCTCCCTACAACGATCATGCCCTACCGCCGCCGCGTCACCGCGCCGAGAGTGGAGGCATGACCACGACTGCACCGGATCCGACCACGACCACAGCGATCGCGAGGCCGGATGCCGTGGCGACCGCGCCACGGCGCCGCGTGCTGCTGCGCGAGCTGGATCGCCCGGGCCTGATGTTCGCGAACATCACCCCGAACTGGTTCGCCTCCGTGATGGGCACCGGAATCGTCGCGATCGCGGCAGCAACCCTTCCGCTGCAGTTTCCTGGGCTGCGTCTCGGCGCGACCATCGTCTGGGCACTGGCGTGCGTGCTGCTGATCGGACTCCTGATCGCGACCGGCATCCACTGGTTGTGCTTCCGGTCGACGGCACGCTCACACCATGCGAATCCGGTGATGGCGCACTTCTACGGCGCCCCGCCGATGGCGATGCTCACCGTCGGGGCGGGCACACTCTTGCTCGGCACCGATGTCATCGGTCTCGACGCCGCGCTCGCGATCGATGCCGTGCTGTGGACGCTCGGCACGGTGCTCGGCCTCGCGAGCGCGATCGTTGTGCCCTATCTGACGTTCACCAGCCACCGTGTGGACGAGGACAGCGCGTTCGGCGGCTGGTTGATGCCCGTCGTGCCGCCGATGGTGTCGGCCGCGACGGGGAGCCTGCTATTGCCACACGTTCCGGCCGGCCAGCCCCGGCTGACGTTGCTGCTCGCCTGCTACGCCATGTTCGGTCTCAGCCTCATCGCCTCACTCATCGTGATCACCCTGATCTGGGCGCGCCTGTCCCGGCACAAGCTCGGCCCGGCCGCGATGGTTCCGACGCTCTGGATCGTGCTCGGCCCGCTCGGTCAGTCGATCACCGCCGCGAACCTGCTCGGCGGCAACGCCCACCTGGTCGTGCCCCCGCCCTGGTCGACGGCGCTCGAGCTGTTCGGGGTGCTCGTCGGAGTACCCGTGCTCGGTTTCGCACTGCTGTGGGCGGTGCTCGCGCTCGCGGTGACCGTTCGCACTGCCCGCGCGCGGCTGCCGTTCTCGCTCACCTGGTGGTCGTTCACCTTCCCGCTCGGAACCTGCGTCACCGGGGTCTCCGGCCTTGCCCTGCACACGGGCTCACTCGCACTGCAGGTTCTCGCCGTGCTGCTGTTTGTCGGCCTCGTCACGGCGTGGCTGATCGTGGCCGCGCGCACCGCACACGGCAGCATCATCCGCGGCACCCTGTTCGCCGCTCCCCTACCCGTCGCGTGAGGCGTTGGTCATCGGGCCGATCGCTCGCCGCGGCGGCGTCGGAATGCCAGGGCGAGACCTCCCCCGAGCAGCAGCAGCAGCATGCCGAGCCCGAGTGCCGGACCCGGAACGAGCCCCGTTGTCGGCAGGGTGGCGCTCGACGAGGGCGGCGTCCCCGTCGGTGTTCCCGTCGGTGGAGTGGTCGGCGGAATGGTGGGCGGGATGGTTGGCGGAATCACGACCGCATCGACGGTGATGGATTCGGTGCTGGTGTCATTCGACTTCCCACC
>JBEVGZ010000354.1:0-4135 GCA_040511515.1 Microterricola sp. | reverse complement strand
TTGGCCCCGCGGTGCCCTGGGCGGGCCCGTGCACCCGGGCGCCCCGCCCCCCGCCCCGCCCACCCTGGTTCGACTGCTACTACTCGGCCAGCGTCCGGCCGGTGGCCTGAGCCACCTGCTCGGCCGCGGCATCCAGCTCCGTCTGCGGGTCTGCACCCTGGAGCAGAACACGGGTCTGCGCGTCGACGTAGGCCTTCAGCGCACGGGCGTAGTCGCTCGTGTAGTTCACAACCGGGGTGTCCTGGTTGAGCTCGTCGATGAAGATCTGGTTCACCTCGGTGCCACCGAAGTATTCGTTCGGGGCGACGAAGCCGGGCGACTCGAGCATCGGCGTGAATCCGGGGAACATTCCGCCGCCGTCGTAGACGAGCTGCTGACCCTCGAGCGTGCCGAGCGCGAAGTTGATGAACGCCCACGCGGTCGCCTGGTTCGGGCTTGAGCTCGGCACGGAGAGGTAGGTGCCGCCGTTGACGGCACCGGTCAGGCCACCTGAAGTGACGGCCTTGGGCGGGCTGACGCCCCACTTGCCTGCCATATCGGGCGCTTCGCTCTCGATGACGCCGCTGAGCCAGCCGCCGGAGGAGGAGGTTGCGACATTGCGCTCGCCACGCAGGGTGATGAGCAGGTTGTCCCACGTGCCCGGCACGTCCTCGACGAGGCCGAGGTCGTTCGCCTTCTTGATGATCTCGAGAGCGCGGACGCCCTCCTCACCGTTCATGGTGATCTCGCCGTCGGCGTTGAAGTAGAACGCGCCCTGCAGGTTGATCAGCAGCTCGAAGAGTCCGGCCGAGTCGCCGACCGTGCCGGCCTTGTCCATGCTGAACAGCGATGCGCCCGTCTTCTCCTTGAGCACGACACCGGCGTCGAGCAGGTCGTCCCAGGTCTCGATCGCCGCGTAGTCCAGGCCCGCCGCCTCGAAGAGGTCCTTGCGGAAGAAGAAGCCTGCGGCGTTGACCTCGTAGGGAATGCCGTACACCTGCCCGTCGGCGCCGGAACCGCTCTTCCAGGCACCGGCGGGGAATTCGGCGGCGAGCTCGTCAGCGCCGAAGTCGCGAAGGTCGACGAGCTGGTCGGGGAACTTCTCTGCGTAGTTGCCCATGTAGTCGATGCCGATGTTGAGCACGTCGGCGAGACCGCTGCCTCCTGCGGCCATACCGGTGGTGATCTTCTCCCAGATGGCGGGGTTGCCGACATCCTGCACGTCGATCTCGACGTCCGGGTGGAGCTCCTGGAAGGCGGGGATGGCGGCGCGGAGACCCTCGCCGGGCGCGTTCCACGTCCAGACGGTGATCTTGCCCGAGATCTCTCCATCGGCCTGGGGCTCATCGGCCTGAGCCGAGCAGCCGACCAGGGTGGCAACGGTCGCCGCGGCAACAGTCGCAATCGCGACGCGGCGCCACGGCTTTGTCTTCGAGAACATCATTGTTCAGGTCCTTTCTTGGTGATCGCGGGGGGCGCGATTTACCGAGAGTAACATGGTACAAGTATATATGCAGCCTTTTTCTGCAAAATTGCAAGGGAGCAATTCATGGGGTCGTCCACAGTGCATCTGACAGCCGCCGGAGTGAGTGTCGTCGTCGTGGCGGAGCCAGGGGCACTGCCCGTGATCGCGTACTGGGGCGCGGCCCTCGGGCCGGTGGATGACGCGGCCCTGGAGAGGATTGGAACCGACAGCCGCCCGGTGCGGGCGGTGAGCGAGCCCGATGCGCCGCTGCCGATCGGCGTGCTGCCGGAGGCCAAGCAGGGCTGGATGGGCTTCCCCGGCATCGCCGGGCACCGGGGCGGCCGCGGTTCCTTCGCCGATGTGCAGCACGTCGTCTCCGAGCACACGCCGGCCGAGACACCGGGTTCCGCCGAGCGCATCGCCGCGCGCGGCATCGACGTCTCCGGGCAGCTCGCCGTGACGGTCGAGATCGAACTCCTTCCGAGCGGGCTCCTGCGCACCCGCGCCTCCGTGCGCAACGACGGGGAGGACGACTACGCGCTCGTCGGCGTCGATCTCGCGCTCCCCATCCCCGGCCGCGCCACCGAGCTGCTCGACTTCTCCGGCAGGCACAACGGCGAGCGCCGCCCGCAGCGCCACACGCTCGTCGACGGAACGCACCTCCGCGAGAATCGCCGGGGACGCACGGGGCCGGACGCCGCAACGCTGCTCGTCGCTGGGACGCCCGGCTTCGACTTCGCCCGCGGTGAGGTGTGGGCGATCCACAACGCCTGGTCTGGCAATCAGCGCGTGTGGGCGGAACGCACGAACGGCGGGCGCAGCTTCCTCGGCGCCGGGGAGCTGCTGCACGCCGGCGAGATCACCCTGCTGCCCGGCCAGGAGTACGCGAGTCCCTGGATCTACGCCAGCCACGGCGATGGGCTCGACGCGGCATCCGCGCGCATTCACTCCACGCTCCGCGCCCGGCCGTCGCACCCACCCGTCGGTCGCCCGGTCACCCTCAACACCTGGGAAGCCGTGTACTTCGACCACTCCCTGCCGCCACTGCTTGAACTCGCCGACCTCGCCAAGCGGGTCGGTGTCGAGCGCTTCGTGCTCGACGACGGCTGGTTCCTCGGCCGCCGCCACGACCGGGCTGGGCTCGGCGACTGGCTCGTCGACGAGAGCGTCTGGCCGAACGGCCTCACGCCGCTCGTCGACCACGTGCGCGGCCTTGGGATGCAGTTCGGCATCTGGTTCGAGCCGGAGATGGTCAACCCGGATTCGGAACTCGCCCGCGCCCACCCCGACTGGATCCTCTCGCCGCTGCACCGCGAGGCCCCGCTCGCCAGGCAGCAACTGGTGCTGAATACGGCGCACCCGGACGCATACGCCTCGCTACGCGACCGGATCGTCGGCCTCGTCACCGAACACCGCATCGACTACATCAAGTGGGACCACAACCGCGATCTGCTCGAGCCGGTCGATCGCAGCACCGGCGTCGCCGGCGTGCACGCGCAGACCGCTGCCAGCTACCGGCTGATCGACGAGATCCGCGCGGCGTGCCCGTGGCTGGAGATCGAATCGTGCTCGGCCGGTGGTGGGCGCATCGACCTCGGCATCGTCGAACGCGTCGACCGCTTCTGGACATCGGACTCGAACGACCCGCTCGAACGCCAGCGGATCCAGCGCTGGACGAGCCTGCTGATGCCACCGGAGCTGCTCGGATCGCACGTCGGCGCTGCGCGTGCGCACGTGACGGGGCGGCACAGCTCACTCGCGTTCCGTGCGGTCACGGCGCTCGTCGGCAGCTTCGGCATCGAATGGGATCTCCGGGAGGCCTCGGCGGCCGAGCTGGCGGAGCTCACGGCGTGGATCGGCCAGGTGAAGCGGCTCGCTCCCCTGATCGAACGGGGAACGCTGCGCCGGCTGGAGACCGAGCACGCGCACATCGCGCAGAGCATCGTCTCCGGCGATGCCGGCCACGCCATTGTCACGATCGCCGCCATCGACTCCCCTCCGCACATCCCCGGCCCTGCGCTGCGCCTGGCCGGCCTCGAGCCGGAGCGGCTCTACCGCGTGGCCCGCGTGCGCATCGAGGGTGCGGACGACCCGACGTCCACCCGCGCGCAGCCAGCATGGTGGCACGAGGAGTTCAGCTACCCGGGCGCGGTGCTCATGCAGCTCGGCCTGCCGATGCCGACCCTCCGCCCGCAGGAGGCGGCACTGATCGAGGTGATCGGGCAATGAGCGGCATCCGGATCGAATCCGACAACCGGGAGATCGAGCAGATCTTCGCCTGGGCGAAGCGCACGGCGGCCGTCTCCCTCATCGGCGCCGAAGAGAGCGGACCGCTGGACGTCTCGGAGGCGAACCCCGGCCCGTTCCGGCACGCGCCGTACCGGGCGAGCTACCGCGCCGGCTACGCCCACCGCAGTGGCTACTACCTGCGCGACTTCGCCCACCAGGCCGTCGGCGCGCAGCTGCTCGGCTGGCAGCGCCACAATGCGGGCATGCTGAGCGCCCTGCTGGCCACGGCAACGCCGGAGCACGGCGGGTGGCCGGTGTGGGCACTCAACTTCGATGGCACGACCCCGCTCGCGATCGACTACCGCGGGCCGCACGAGTTCGTGCGCGAGGTGCCGGCGATCTTCGAGATGGTCGAACTCGTGCACACGCTGTACCGCTGGACGGGCGATGCCGAGCTGCTCG
>JBEVGZ010000353.1:0-4134 GCA_040511515.1 Microterricola sp. | reverse complement strand
GACGAGTTCGGGCAGGGCGCGCAGATCGGGCTGCGGGGCGAGCTCGCCTGCGGCGGCACCGCTCGGGTCGCCAGGCTCACTGAGCAGGCCGAGCATCCTCCTCATGTCGCCGAGGGCCTCGCGGCCGGTCTCGGCGACCCTGCGCATCGCGTCAGCAGCACGCTCCGGATCACGTGCGCTGGTCGCGGCCGAGCCGTCGGCGAGCGTGACCATCACGGTGAGGCTGTGCGAAACGATGTCGTGCATCTCTCGGGCGATGCGCGCCCGCTCGTGGGCCGTGGCCAGCTCGGCCTGCTGGTCGCGTTCGCGGGCCAGGTCGCGGGCCCTGTCGATGAGAGCGACGAGATAGCGGCGGCGGTTGCCCATCGTCACGCCGATCAGGGTGGCGATGAGCATGAGAACGCCGAACTGCGAGGCGGACGCCGGGGCATCGGCGCCGAAGGGGGAGAGCGAGCCGGTGTCGAGCACCGCGGCCGCGATGTACGCGGAGGCCGTCGCCACCAGCAGGGAGATGCCGAAGCCGATCCAGGCTGCCCTCACCGAGCGGTAGACGGCCAGGGCGTAGAGGGCGACGAGGATCGGCAGCACGTCGGTCGTGCCGAGCGGGTAGACGAACAGGCAGAGAAGCCACGCCGTTGCCATCAACAGCCACGGATGCCGCCGGCGCCAGAACACCATCGCGACGGCGACGAGCGCGATCGCGAGCAGGTGGAGCACACTCACCCAGAGCGGGAAGATCGGATCACTGATGCCGACGATCATGCCGAGCGTTCCGAAGAAGGTCGGCACGGCGTACACGGCAGCGATCAGCGCGTCGGTGAGCACAGGATGGCGAGCCCAGAAGCGCCGGAACACACCGGGAGGTTTCGGCAGACGAAGTTCTCCCCCGACTACCGAAGCCGGGTAGTCGGGGGAGAAGTTGTGGTGCGTCATGGACGAGACTCTACGCGTCGCGTCGTTTCAGCAGGATTCCGGCGCCGACGAGGGCCGCAGCGACCCAGGCCAACACGATGAGCAGGTTCTCGATGACCGAGTCGATCTCGCCGGTGAACGAGGTCTGCCCGAACATGCCCATGCCTGCGGTCGAGAACAGGTACGGGATCAGGTCCTGCACCCACTCGGCCGGGATCATCTGCAAGACGGTCGGCAGGAGCAGCATGAATCCGAGCACGGCGGCGATTCCGCCTGCACTGCTGCGGATGGCGGTGCCGACGCCGAGCGCGAAGAGTGCGGTGAGGGCGAGATAGGCCGCCCCACCGATCAGCGGCAGGAACACATCGGCGTCGGTGACCGGGGCGACCGCACCGTGCTCGCCGAAGACGAGCGACACGATCGCGAAGGCTCCGAAGGTGCTGAGCAGCCCGATGACGAACGTCGATGCGGCCAGCACGATCGCCTTGCCGGCAAGCGCCGGCAGGCGACGGGGAACGGCGGTCAGCGTCGAGCGGATCATGCCCGTGCCGTACTCGCCGCTGATGATGAGAACACCGAGCACGCCGACGACCAGCTGGCCGAAGAACACGCCGACGGTGGAGGAGGTCAGCATGAGGCTGCGCACCTGCTCGACCGGTGCGTTGGCGGCCTCGCCGCTGTCGACGAGGCCGTCGAGCATGCTGCTGCCCAGCAGCCAGGCCATGCCGAGCGACATCGCAACGAGAATCAGGAATGCCCAGACGGTCGAGCGGAGGCTGCGAAGCTTGATCCACTCCGAGCGGATGACGCCGCCGAAGCTGAGCTTGCTGGCACTGCGTTGGAGCGGTGCGATTACTGTCGTGGCGCTCATCGGCTGGCCTCCGTGCGGTATTCGACGGCATCCTGCGTGAGGGCCATGTAGGCCTCCTCGAGAGATGCGGTCTGCGGGGTGAGTTCGTGCAGGACCAGGCCGTTCGCGGCGGCGAGGTCGCCGATCTGGGCTGCGGCGAGGCCGGTGACCTGCATGACGCCGTGCTCGGCGCGCAGAACGGCGATGTCGGGCCCTGCGAGCAGCTCGGCGAGCTGGCTGGCGTGGGGGGAGCGGACGGTCACGGTGGCGAGTGACGCACCTGCAACGATGTCGGCGACGGGAGCGTCGGCGATGATCTGGCCACGGCCGAGCACGATGAGGTGGTCGGCGGTCTGCGCCATCTCGCTCATCAGGTGCGACGAGAGGAATACGGTGCGCCCCTCGGCGGCAAGGCTGCGAACCAGCTGACGCACCCAAAGCACGCCCTCGGGGTCGAGCCCGTTGACCGGCTCATCGAGGATGAGGGTGGCCGGGTCACCGAGCAGCGCGGCGGCGATGCCGAGGCGCTGGCCCATGCCGAGCGAGAAGCCGCCGACGCGCTTGCGTGCGACCGACTGCAGACCGGTGAGTTCGATGACCTCCTGCACGCGCTTGGCGCCGATCCCGTGGGTGGCCGCCATCGCGAGCAGGTGGTTCTGCGCTGTGCGACCCGTGTGCACGGCCTTCGCATCGAGCAGAGCGCCGACCTCGCGAAGAGGGGCCTTGTGCTCGGCGTACGGCTTGCCGTTGACGGTCACGCTGCCGGCGCTCGGCCGGTCGAGCCCGACGATCATGCGCATCGTGGTGGACTTGCCCGCACCGTTCGGTCCGAGGAAGCCGGTGACCTGGCCGGGGCGAACGGTGAATGAGATGTCGTTGACGGCCGTCTTCGCGCCGTAGCGCTTGCTGAGGCCTTCTGCTGTGATCATGCTTCAACGCTACGAGCACGGCGGATGCCGCCGCATCGGCCGTGCGGATGGCCCGTGTAGTACTGCGGTATGACTTCGCAGCCTGCCCTCCGTCGATCGAGTAGGCCCGCCAGGGCCATATCGAGATCTCGCAACGGGATCTCGATACGCGCCGCAGGCGGCGCTACTCGATCAGCGGGAATGTTGCGAACCGGCCCCGCGTCATCCACTGCGCACAGAATGCACCAAGCGAGACGGGGTGGAGCATTCATTGGACAGTCGATCTGGTTCCGCTGCCCTCCGTTGATCGAGTAGGCCCGCCAGGGCCGTATCGAGATCTCGCAACGGGATCTCGATACGCGCCGCAGGCGGCACTACTCGATCAGCGGGTGGGGGCAGGCGGCGCTACTCGATCAGCGGGTGGGGGCAGGCGGCGCTACTCGATCAGCGGATGGGGGATCGCGGGCTAGGCGCGGTCCCGCTCCTGCGCGGCGATCGCACGCTCGGCCCGCGAGAGCTCCTCGACGATGATGCGACGGAGCGCCGGCGGGCCGTCGTTGGCCGCGAGCCACGCCCGCGACGCCTCGACGAGCGCGGCATCGGCGAGCGGCGCAGGGTAGAGCCCGCGGATGATCGCGGCCGCCATGTTGTAGCTGCGCGTCGACCACACCTCCTGCAACATGGCGAAGTACGGCTCCAGCTGCGGCGCGAGCAACGCGCTCGGGCGCGAGCGGCGCCAACCGAGCGCGTACGCACGCACGTAGTCGTTGGAGAGCGTTGTGTCGCCCGCCGCGGCCGTCCACGCGGCGAGTTTGCCGGCGGCATCCGGGATCGCGGCCTTCGCCGTGATCGCCGACTGCCGGCCCTTGGCCGTGTCGTCACCGGCGAGGACCTCGTCGATGCTCTCCACCGATGCACGCCCGCCTGCTGCGAGTGCGATCACGAGCTCCCAGCGCAGATCGGTGTCGATCGTGACGCCGGCGAGCAGCGCCTCGCCGGCCAGCAGCTCGACGAGCACGTCGAGCTGGGCCTCCGTCACCGCCAACGCAATGAAGCTCTTGAGCAGCTGCAGCTGGGCGTCGGAACCGGCGGCTGCCGACTGCGTGAGCGCCCAGAGTGCGTCACCGGCCTCGGCAGCAGCGCTCTCGCGGTGCTCCGGGGCGATGTACTGGCCGAGCACGAGTTCGAGCAAGCGCAGCGAGAGCGCACGCTGAGCCGACTGGCTCTCTGCGGCGATATTGCCGAGGACGAGGCGCACGAAGTCTCGTGGGCTCGCCTCCGCATCCCGGGTCGCATCCCATACCGCGCCCCAGATCACGGCGCGCGCGAGCGGGTCGGAGATCTGGGCGAGGTGTTCGAGCGCGACGGCGTGCGACGCCGGATCGAGCCGGATTTTCGCGTAGCTGAGGTCGTCGTCGTTGAGGAGTACCAGAGCGGGGCGGGCGCGCCCGATGAGCTCTGCCA
>JBEVGZ010000352.1:0-3932 GCA_040511515.1 Microterricola sp. | reverse complement strand
CCTCGCTCCCGCTCACACCGCCGAGCCCCGCGCTGCCCGCCGCCCCGGATGCCGCCACGCCCACCTTCGCCCCGGCGTCGGGCTGGTCGGGAGACGGCGTCGACACGGATGCCGACGCGATCGCGGATCCCATTGCAGAAGCGCCAGCCGCGGCATCCGGGCCCGTGGTGAGCGTCAACGTCTCGAGCGACGTGCTGCTGATCGGCGGCGCGGCCGCGCTCGTGCTCATCGCCGGTGCGGCGATCCTCGGGCGCAGCGAGAACTGACCGCGCGCAGCGTGCAATACGAAGAAAACCGCCCCCTTCCTGATTGGAAGGGGGCGGTTTCTATGAGTTCGACGGGGTTACTCCGCCAGGCGTCCCAGCAGCGTCGCGAAGCGGGTGAGGTCGTCATCCGACCAGTCGCTCAGTCTGGAGCGCAGCTGCGCCTGGTTCGTGTCGCGGATCGCGTCAATCTTCACCACGGCCTCCGGCGTTGCGGTGAGGATGCGCGCACGCCCGTCGTTCGGATCGGGCGCACTCACGACGAGACCGAGCTCCTCCATCAGTTTCACCTGACGGCTGATCACGCTCTTGTCGGTCGCGAGGAGCTCGGCGAGAGCTCCAGCGCTGCATGAGCCCGACCGCACCAACGTCGCCAACAGCTTGTAGCCGACGGGCTGGAGATCGGGGTGCACGCGGTGCGCACCCTCCTTCCAGAGCGTGCGCACGCGGCCGAAGAGCACGCCGAGCTGCGCTTCCACCTCGGCGATGGCTTCGTCGGTCGATGGCGTCTGGTCGGGGCTCATGCTCTGCATCCTATTGTCGCCCGTCCTACTTGGTGGAGTCGCTCTGGCCCGAACCGGCGCCGGCCGATGCGGCATCGACCAGTTCGGCCTCGCCGTCGGTGGGGTGGGCCAGTCCGACGGCGGCCAGCGCTGCGACACCCGAGCTCGCATCGATGAGCGCGTCCTCCGCGTCCTCGATCTCGCGCCTGAGCGTCCCGGGGGCATCGTCCGACGGCACGCCCTCGGTCTTCGCCCGCTGGATCGCGGTCAGCGTTCCGAGCTTCGCGTTCGGCAGGAAGGCCACGGCGATGAGCGTGATGATGGCCAGCGGAACGGCCACCAGGAACACGTTGCCGACGCCGCTGCCGTATGCGCTCTCGACGATGACCTTGAGGAAGTCGGGCAGGGCGCTCACCTTCGGGATGGTTCCGGCGCCGAGGGTCTCCATCGCGATGGCCTGCTGCTCGGGGGCGAGGGTGAGCACGCCCTCCTTGATGTTGCTGGCCACGACCGTGCCGAGGATGGAGCCCATCACCGAGACGCCGATCGTGCCGCCGAGGCTGCGGAAGAAGGTGACCGCACTGGTGGCGACACCCATGTTCTTGACCGCGGTCTCGTTCTGCACGACGAGCACGAGGTTCTGCATCACCATGCCGACGCCGGCACCGAGGAGGAACATCGAGACGCCGACGAACCAGAAGTTGGTGTCGTAGTGCAGGAAGCTGAGCAGCGTGGTGCCGATGATCATCAGCACGCTGCCGCTGACCATGAAGGCCTTCCACTTGCCGTGGCGGCTGATCAGGGCACCGACGATCGTCGAGGAGATCAGCAGACCAGCCATCATCGGGATGGTGAGCAGGCCGGACTCGGTGGGCGTGGCGCCGCGGGCGAGCTGCATGTACTGGCTGAGGAACACCGAGGTGCCGAACATGGCAACACCGACGGAGATGCTGGCGATGACCGAGAGCGTGAAGGTGCGGCTCTTGAACAGCCCCATCGGGATGATCGGTTCCTTCGCCTTGAGCTCGGCGACCACGGCGAGGACGAGCAGCAGAAGTGCGCCGCCGACCATGACGAAGCTGGTGGTGGATGCCCAGTCGAACTGGCTTCCGCCCATGCTCACCCAGATGAGCAACAGCGAGACACCGCTCGAGATCAGGATGATGCCGAGGTAGTCGATGGAGACCTTGCGCTTGGGCAGCTTCGGCAGGTGCAGCGTGCGCTGCAACAGCACGATGGCCACGATCGCGATCGGCAGGGCGACAAAGAAGTTCCAGCGCCAGCCGAGCGTGTCGGTGATGACGCCGCCAAGCAGCGGGCCACCGATCGTTCCGATCGCCATCACGGCGCCGAAGAGGCCGGCGTACTTGCCGCGCTCACGCGGGCTGATGATGTCGGCCATCACGATCTGACTGAGCGCGGCGAGTCCACCGGCACCGAGACCCTGGAACACGCGCATCGTGATGAGCATCGAGGCGTCCTGCGAGAAGCCGGCAATCGCCGAGGAGAGCACGAAGATCACCAGGGCCAGCTGCAGAAGCAGCTTGCGGTTGAACAGGTCGGCGAGCTTGCCCCAGAGCGGGGTGCTGACGGTGGTGGCGAGGAGGGTGGCGGTGACGACCCAGGTGAAGGCCGACTGGTCGCCCTGCAGGTCGCCGATGATCAGCGGAAGGGAGGTGCTGACGACGGTCGAGGCGATCATCGAGACGAACATGCCGAGGAGCAGGCCGCTGAGGGCCTGCAGCACCTGACGGTGGGTCATGCCGCTCTCGGTGAGCTCTTCGTTCTTCGGCGGTCGTTGTTGCGGTGTTTTCGTCGGCGCGTTCTTCGTCGCGCCGGTGGTGCTCTGTGACATGTGGCTCCAGAATCTAATTGACTATGGTCAACTATATGACTCTAGTTGACCACTGTCAACTACTTTCCGGGCTGTACGACCCTCGGCGGCGAGGCGATCAGTGCGGTGAGCACCTGCCGCAGCGTCTCTGGCGGCAGCGGCTCATTGTCGGAGACGTAGCGGCGGTAGAGGCCGAGGCCGAGGGCAGTGTGCACGATGGTGCGGCCGTCGGCATCCGCCGGAAGCTCGCCGCGCTCGATGGCCCTGGCGATGAACTCGTCGGCGACGCCGTCGCGCTCGTTCAGAACGGCCTCGCGCAGCGCGGCGGAGACCTCGGGGTCGAGCATGGCCGTCCAGGCCACGGCCGGCAGGCGGCCGAAGGTGAGAAGCGATGGGCCCTCTGTCACGTGCTGGAGGATGTCGTCGAGCAGGTTGCCGTTGTCGATGACCGTGGACCCCGGGTACTCGGAGGCGATCGCCGCGGCGACGAGCTTGCCCTTCGAGCCCCAGCGACGGTAGATGGTCGTCTTCGAGCAGGATGCCGCGGCGGCGATCGACTCGATCTCGAGATTGCTGTAGCCGGCGGCGGCCAGCTGCTGCAGGGTGTGATCGAGGATGCGCCGGCCGAGGGCGACGTCGACGGGGCGCCCGCGACGAGGGGTCTCAGAGGCGACGCTCGCCTGCGTCGTGGATGCCGGGGCCGTTGCGGTGTTTTCGCCGCTTTCCTGAGGGGTCGTTGTCGCCATTGTCACACTTTCACTCAGGGCTTCCGGCCAGTGTTCTGCCGGGAAATACGTAATTGAGTAAATCACAATTTCGCTTCTCGCCGAGGGGTGGCTGGGCCGGCGTGAGGCGTGTGTCACCGCCGCGGACGGCACCCGATTTGCACCGCCCCGCGGCATCCGTTAGCCTGTACGAAGCCAAAGACCGCTGGTGTTGCTGAGCAGAAATGCACGGTGACCGAAGGCTTGTGAAAACAAGGGCCCGCGTAGGTGTGTGAAGTAGTTTTCAATCGCAAGATTGTCTCCAGCTCCGTGCGCTTGCGCCGGAGCTTTTTTGTTGCCTCAATCCGGGCGGTCTGGTGCACATCGCTACCGCGATGTGTGACGTAGACATATAGGAGTAGGCCATGGCGAACAAGGAAGCCACGGTTGCCGAGCTCACGAACCTGTTCGAGACCTCGACCGCCGTTCTGCTGACCGAATACCGCGGCCTGACGGTTGCCCAGCTCAAGCAGCTGCGCGGCAACATCCGTCAGGACGCGAACTACGCCGTGGTGAAGAACACGCTGACCAAGATCGCCGCGAACAACGCGGGGATCACGACGCTGGA
>JBEVGZ010000351.1:0-2903 GCA_040511515.1 Microterricola sp. | reverse complement strand
GTTCGCGATCTCGTTCCTTTTCCTCCGCATTGTTCAGAAGCGCGCCTTCGGACAGGAAGACTGACATGACCTCGACCATGACCATGACGACGATCTCGGGGTCGTCCAAGCCGCCGCGCGCCCGCGTGAGCGTCTTCTCCACCGGCATCCTGATCATCGGCGCCATCTACTGCCTGTTCCCCGTGTTCTGGGTGCTGATGGCGGCGAGCAAGGACGGCTCAGAGCTCTTCTCCACCTTCACGCTCGCGCCGAGCGCGCACCTCTGGGACAACATCGTCGAGCTGAGCCAGTACCGCGACGGGCTGTACTGGCGCTGGATGCTGAACACCGCGCTCTACGCCGGGGTCGGCGGCCTGATCTCGACCTACATCTCCGCTATCTCCGGCTATGTGCTGGCGAAGTTCACCTTCCCCGGCAAGGGCACGATCTTCAAGATCCTGCTCATGGGGGTGCTGGTTCCCGGCGTCATCCTCGCGATCCCGCAGTACTTCCTCATGGCGCAGGTCGGCTTGACCAACAGCTACTGGGCGGTGTTGCTGCCGCAGATCATCAGCCCGTACGGCATCTACCTTGCCCGCATCTACACCGCGGCATCCGTGCCGACGGAGGTCGTCGAGGCCGCGCGCACCGAGGGCGCGAGCGAGGTGGGGATCTTCCACCGCATCGCGATGCCGATGATGCTTCCAGGCCTCGTGACGATCTTCCTGTTCCAGTTCGTCGCCGTATGGAACAACTTCATGCTGCCGTACATCATGCTGGGCAGCGACTCGCTGTTCCCCATCACGGTCGGCCTGAACGGCCTGCTGAACCAGGGCGCGACGGTGCCGGCGATGTACACGCTCGTGATCACGGGCGCGCTGCTCTCGATCATCCCGTTGATCCTGCTGTTCCTCGCGCTGCAGCGCTTCTGGAAGGTCGACCTCGCCGCCGGAGCGGTGAAGGCCTAGTGCTGGGCGGGGTGCCAGCGGTGACGGATGCCGCGGGCAAGCGGGGCCGCGGCGGCCAGTACGCTAAAGCCGTGACTGATTCAACGGCGAGACGGCGCCCAACCATCGACGACGTGGCGGCCGAGGCAGGGGTGTCCCGCGGCACCGTCTCGCGCGTGCTCACCGGCGGCCACTGGGTGAGCCCGGAGTCGCTGAACGCCGTCAACCGAGCCATCAAGAAGGTCGGCTACCGGATCAACCCGCACGCCCGCAACCTGGCGACCAGCAAGGCGAACTCGATCGCGTTCCTACTCACCGAGTCGCACGAACGCCTCTTCGAAGACCCGAACTTCTCCATCCTCATGCGCGGCGCAGCCCAGGCACTCGAAGAACGCGATCTGCCGCTCGTGCTGCTGATGGCCGGCTCCGACGCCGAGCAGCGCCGCGCGGCCGACTTCATCCTCGCCGGGCACGTCGACGGCGTGCTGCTCGTCTCCTCGCACACCGGACGCCTCGACTTCATGAGCGAGCTCGTCGCGGCCAACATCCCGGCCATCGCCTGTGGGGTTCCGCTCGGCTTCGAGCGGAAGATCGGCTACGTCAGCGCCGCGGATGCCGACGGCGCCCGCTCCGCCGTCGAGTACCTGCGCGAGCAGGGGCGCGGCAGGATTGCCACGATCGCCGGGCCGCAGGACACCTCCGGTGGCGTGGCCCGTCTCGCCGGCTACCGCGAGGAACTCGGCGAGGACTTTGACGAGTCGCTTGTGGCGATCGGGGACTACAGCCGGGCCAGCGGTGCCGCCGCCATGACGGAACTGCTCGAGCGCGACCCACAGATCGACGCGCTCTTCGTGGCCAACGACCTGATGGCCGCCGGGGCGCTCGACGTGCTCCAGGCCGCCGGCCGCGTGGTGCCGGAGGAGATCGCGATCGTCGGCTTCGACGACTCGCCCGTCGCCGTGACGACCACGCCGCAGCTCACCACCATGCGGCAGCCGTTCGAGCGGATCAGCAACGAGATGGTGCGCCTGCTGATGCAGGTGATCGACGGTCAGCCGGCCGCTGCGCTCACCGTTCCGACGGAACTCGTCCGCCGCGGCTCGGCCTAGCCTGCATCGCCTACCCTTAAGAGTGGAACAATTCGGCGCGCGCCGGGGTTCCACCCGTAAGAGGCGTTGGGCAGAATGTGCCGGGCGCCGCCAGGAAAGGCAGTCGTGTCCCCCCACGCTTCACCCGCAACACCCACCGCGCCCATGGCGACGGATCTCGCGACCGGCATCGAGACGTCCCTCGTGCTGAGCGAGGCCGAGGTGCTTGAGCTGCGCCGCGACTTCCCCGCCCTCGCCGAGGAGGTGAACGGGCAGCCGCTCGCGTACCTGGATTCCGGGGCGACGGCGCAGCGGCCGGCATCCGTTCTCGATGCAGAACGCGACTTCCTGATCCACAGCAACGCCGCCGTGCACCGCGGCGCACACACCCTCGCCGGGCTCGCGACCGAGGCCTACGAAGACGCCCGCGCGACCGTCGCGGCCTTCATCGGTGCGCAGCCCGAGGAGATCGTGTGGACCGCCAACGCCACCGACGCGCTCAACCTCGTCGCCTACGGCATCGGCAACGCCTCCCACGGTCGCGGGGGAGCGGCCGCCCGCCGCTTCGCCCTCGCGCCGGGCGACGAGATCGTCGTCACCGAGGCCGAACACCACGCCAACCTCGTGCCCTGGCAGGAGCTCGCCGCCAGCAGTGGCGCAACGCTGCGCTTCATCCCCGTCGACGATGACGGCATCTACACGTTGGCGGATGCCGCGGCCCTCCTCACCGAGCGCACCCGCATCGTCGCCATCGGCCACGTCTCCAACGTCACCGGATTCATCGCGCCCGTCGCCGAGATCGCGGCCCTGGCCCACGAGCACGGCGCGCTGGTCGTGCTGGACGCCTGCCAATCTGCGCCGCACCGCCGCCTGGATGTGGCCGCGCTCG
>JBEVGZ010000350.1:0-4429 GCA_040511515.1 Microterricola sp. | reverse complement strand
GCGCACGAGCACGCGTTCGCCGGCGTCGATCGTGAGGCTGAGATCGTGGAGGGCGGTGGGCGCGCCGGATGCCGCGGCGCCGGCGTCCCCGTCGGCGGCTCCGTCAGCGGCGAACACCGGCCAGCGCGCTGAGAGCCCGGAGAATGCGAGCACCGGAGCCGCGCTCCGCGGCACCGACCGCTCGCCCGCCTGCTCCTCCGCCAGTCCCCCCGCCTGCCCGGCCGGCTCCGTGTCGAGCGGGATGCCTGCCGGCACCGTCGCGGGAGCGACGCGCGCAACCCGCCCGGCGCTGGAGCGGACCTGGCGCCACGCTCCGACGGCCAGCGGCACCATCCCGCACACCTCGAACACGGCGAGCGGAACGAGAGCGATGATCGTGAGCTGCGGTCCTTCGAGCGCCGGAGCGCCGACGAGGATCGCGAGCAGCGTCGCCAGACCGGCCGCGAGCGTCATCGCCGAGGCAGCGAGGCCGGCGCCGAACGCCGTCTTCACGCCGTCACGGCGGAGGGCGGCATCCGCCCGCTGCAGCTCGTCGATACGGTCGTCGACAGCGCCGAAGGCCGTGAGCACGTCGAGCGAGCCGACGAGTTCGAGGATGCGCTCCATGAGCGCACCGCGGCTGGGCGCCAGACGGCGTTCGGCGCGCGCCGCGACGGCCGCGTGCAGCACGGTGCCGGCGACGAACGCCAAAATGAGGCAGAGCGCCAGGGTGAGCGCGGCCTCCGGCAACAGCAGCCATACCCCGAACACACTGAGCACGGCGACGATCGCGGAGACGAGCAGAGGTTGCACAACGCGCAACGGCAGGTCCTGCAGCTCGTCGACGTCGCTGACGAGTCGGCTGAGGAGATCACCGCGCTTGGTCCTGGCGAGACCGGCCGGTGCGAGCGGGATCAGGCGTTCGAACACCGCGCCGCGTAGCTCGGCGAGCTGGCGGAACGCCGCATCGTGGCTGAACAGACGGTCGACGTAGCGGAATGCCGCGCGGCCGAGGGCGAAGGCACGCACGCCGACGACGGCCGCCGAGAGGTAGGCGATCTGCGGCTGCTCGGAGGCGCGGGTGATGAGCCAACCGGAGCAGGCGATCAGCGCGACGGCCGAGAGGGCGCTGCACAGGGCGAAGAACAGTCCAGGCGTGAAGCGTGTGACGCCGGGCTGCGCGCGGCGCAACACCGCGGCGGCGTCGGATGTTCGGTTCTCAGGCACGGCGCACCGCCTCCAGACTCACCACGCGGTCGGCGGCCGCGATGACGGCCTCCCTGTGGCTGACAACTATGACAATGGCACCATGTGCAGCGACGGCGCGCAGCGAGGCGACGAGCTCGGCCTCCGTCGCGGCGTCGAGCGCTGAGCTCGGCTCATCGAGAATGAGCACCGGTGTTCCGAGCTCCGCCCGGCGGTAGAACGCGCGGGCGATCGCGACGCGTTGCGCCTGACCGCCGGAGAGGCCGCTGCCGGCGACGCCGAGCTCGAGCGCGGGGTCGATCGCCGACGCCGACGCGAGGCGCAGACTGGCCCGCACGAGGCGACCGCGGTCGTCGGCAGCGAGGCGGCTGCCGAGGGCGACGTTCTCGCCGACGGTACCGGCGGCGAGCCCCGGGGCCTGCCCGCACCAGGCGATGTCGGTGCCGGTGACGGCCCGTGCACCTGCGCCGACGGCCGGGGCGTCACCCGCGGCGAGAAGAATCTGTCCCTCGTAGGGCAGGAAGCCCTGGATCGCGGCGACGATGCTCGACTTGCCCGCACCGCTCTGCCCGGTGAGCACCGTGACGGAGCCGGGCTCGAAGTCGGCCGAGAAGCCGTCGACGATGAGGCGGTCGCCGCGACGGATGCCGAGGCCATCGATCCGCAGCGCGGCACCGTGCGGAACGGCCGCCGGTGCGGCATCCGCCGTCGTGCGCGCCGGCAGGGCATCGGCCGCCTCGATGATCTCGAAGATCTCCTCCGAGGCAGCGACGCCGTCTGCCGCGGCGTGGAACTGGGCTCCGACATTGCGGAGCGGCAGGAAGATCTCCGGGGCCAGGATCAGCACGAACAGCCCGACGCCGAGGGTGAGCTGCCCGTCGAGGAGGCGGAGCCCTGCCGTCACCGCGATCAGCGCGACCGAGAGGCTGCCGGCCAGTTCGAGCACGAATCCGCTGAGGAAGGAGAGCCGCAGCACCTTCATCGTCTCGACGCGGTAGTCATCGGTCACCCGGTGGATGCGGACGAGTTGGCGGCGCTCTCTGCCGAAGATCTTGAGGGTGGACAGCCCGCCGACGACGTCGAGGAACGCACCGCTCAGCCGCTGCAGGCTGTCCCACTGCTTGCGCTGCACCGCCTGGGTCGCGAGCCCGATCAGCACCATGAAGATCGGGATCAGGGGCAGCGCGATCACGACGATCAGCGCGCTCACCCAGTCGTTCAGCAGCACGACGAGCACCAGCAGCGGCGTCGCCACCACGGTGAGCACGAGCTGGGGCAGGTACTTGGCGAAATAGCCGTCAAGGGCGTCGAGGCCAGGACCGATGACGGTCGCCGCCGTCGCGCTCCCCTTCCGTGCTGCCCAATCCGGGCCGAGTCGCCGCACGGCGCCCAGCACCGCGACGCGCAGCTGGCTCTTCACCCGGGCAGCGCCGGCCGCAGCCGTGGCGTCCATCGCCCACACCGTGAACGCACGGAGCGCGACCATGGCGGCAAGCGCCCAGAAGGTCGGGGCGAGTTCCGCGATGCCGTCGCCGGCGATAGCGCCCGTGATCAGACGGGAGACGAACCAGGCGAAGCCGATGATCGACACCGTCTGCAGCAGGGCGAGCACGGCTCCCCCAGCGAGGAAGCCGCGCATCGCCCGCGCCCGCCGAAGCAGGCGCGGGTCGATGGGGCGGACTCTGGCCGCGTCTTGGCTCACGCCGTCTGCGCGGCGGCGCCCGAGGGCGCCGCGCCTGTCGCCGCTTGGATGCTCGCGCGGCTGACCCGCTTGCGGAAGATCCAGTACGTCCAGCCCTGGTACAGCAGGATCAGCGGCAGGAAGACGAGCGCCGTCCAGCTCATGACCGTCAACGTGTACTGGGAACTCGAGGCGTTGGCGATGGTGAGGCTGTTCGCCGGGTCGTTGCTGGCGGGCATGACATCCGGGAACAGGGCCGTGAAGAGCGCGAGCACCGCCAGGGCCACGGTCGCGGCCATGAAGCTGAAGGACCAGCCCTCAGCGCCGCGCAGGTTGAACAGCCAGGCTCCGATGAGCGCGACGGCCGCCAGAGCGGCGAGCACGAGGTAGCCGACGCTGAACTCGGCCAGGAAGGCCGTCCACACCAGGAACGACGCCGCGACCACGATCGTGATGACGCCGGACTTCACGGCGAGCTTGCGGGCCCGTTCGCGGATGTCGCCCGCGGTCTTCAGCGAGATGAACACCGCACCGTGGGTGAAGAAGAGCAGCAGGGTGGTGAGACCGCCGAGCAGCGCGTACGGGTTCAGCAGATCGAAGAACGTGCCGATGTAGTTGTGGTCGGCATCCAGCGGAACGCCCTGCACGATGTTGGCGAATGCAACGCCCCAGAGCAGCGCGGGCACGGCGGAACCGACGATGATCATGCCGTCGAACCAGGCCTTCCAGCGTGATTCGGGCCGCTGGTGTCTGTACTCGAACGAGACGCCGCGCACGATCAGTGCGAGCAGGATCAGCAGCAGCGCCAGGTAGAAACCGCTGAACAGGGTGGCGTACCACTCGGGGAATGCCGCGAAGAGGCAGGCGCCCGCGACGATCACCCACGTCTCGTTGAGGTCCCAGACGGGCCCGATGGTGTTGATGAGAACCCGGCGGTCGAGGTCGTCCTTGCCGAGGAATGGCAGCGTCATGCCGACGCCGAAGTCGAAGCCGTCCAGGATGAAGTAGCCGACGAACAGGGCTGCGACGATCCAGAACCAGAGTGTGGCGAGATCCATGATTGTCTCCTAGTAGACCGTGGTAGCTGGTTCGATGCGCCCGGTTTCCGGGTGCGGCTCCGGCGCGTCGGCCGGGCCCTTCTGGGCCGCCTTCTTGATGAGCTTGAACTCGACGACCGCGAGGATGCCGTAGATCAGCGTGAAGGCGATGAGCGAGATGAGCACCTCGAGGCCCGAGACGCCAGGCGAGACGCCGTCCTCGGTCTTCAGCAGGCTGAACACGAGCCAGGGTTGCCTGCCCATCTCGGTGAACACCCAGCCGACGATCATGGCGGCCAGCGACAGCGGGAACGCCCAGATCGCGGCCTTCCAGACCCACTTGCTCTTGGGGTGGCGGCCACCGCGGGTCAGCCAGAGGCCGACGACGGCGACGAAGACGTGCAGCAGACCGAGGCCGATCATCCAGCGGAACGACCAGTAGGTGATCCAGATGATGGGCGTGTAGTCGCCGGGGCCGAATGCCTCGATGTACTGCGCCTGCAGGTCGTTGATGCCCTCGACGCAG
>JBEVGZ010000349.1:0-4070 GCA_040511515.1 Microterricola sp. | reverse complement strand
CATCCAGTCGGGAACGCTGCGCGTCGGCGACGCGATCGTCGCGGGCACCGCGTACGGCCGCGTGCGTGCCATGCACGACGAGAACGGCGAGCCGGTCGAAGAGGCATGGCCCTCGCGTCCGGTGCAGGTGCAGGGTCTCTCCAGCGTCCCGCGCGCCGGTGACACCTTCATCGTGACCGATGACGACCGCATGGCCCGTCAGATCGCCGAGAAGCGTGAAGCAGCAGAGCGCAATGCTCAGCTGGCCAAGGCTCGCAAGCGCATCAGCCTCGAAGACTTCACCCGTGCACTCGAAGAGGGCAAGGTCGAGTCGCTCAACCTCATCATCAAGGGTGACGTTTCGGGTGCCGTCGAGGCCCTCGAAGAGTCGCTGCTCAAGATCGAGGTCGATGACAGCGTGCAGCTGCGCATCATCCACCGCGGCGTCGGTGCGATCACCGAGTCGGACGTCAACCTGGCGACCATCGACAACGCGATCATCGTCGGCTTCAACGTTCGCCCCGACACGAAGGCGCGCGAGCGTGCCGCTCGTGAAGGTGTCGACGTGCGCTTCTACTCGGTCATCTACAACGCGATCGATGAGATTGAGGACTCCCTCAAGGGCATGCTCAAGCCGGAGTACGAAGAGGTCCAGTCGGGCGTCGCCGAGATCCGCGAGGTGTTCCGTTCCTCCAAGTTCGGCAACATCGCCGGTGTCATCGTGCGCTCGGGAACGATCACGCGAAACGCCAAGGCCCGCGTCATCCGCGACGGCATCGTCGTTGGCGACAACCTCGCCATCGAGTCGCTGCGTCGCTTCAAGGATGACGTCACCGAGGTTCGTACGGACTTCGAAGCCGGTATCGGCCTCGGCAAGTTCAACGACATCCAGATCGGTGACGAGATCGAGACGATCGAACTCAAGGAGAAGCCCCGCGCCTAATCACAGGCTCGGAGCCCCGCTCTGAAACAATGGCCGAGTCAGACATTCTCTGGCTCGGCCATTGTTCTTTCACTTTTGCAATCTGTTCCCACCGAGAGGAAAACCACCATGGTTGATCAGGCACGCGCCAAGAAGATGGCCGACCGTATCCAGGTGATCATCGCGAAGCGCCTCGAACGAGGCATCCGCGACCCGCGCATCGGATTCGTCACCATCACCGACGTTCAGATGACCGGCGACCTGCAGCACGCCACCGTCTACTACACCGTCTACGGCACCGATGAGGAGCGCGCGGACACCGCAGCCGGCCTCAAGGCCGCCACCGGCATGTTCCGCAGCGAGGTCGGCAAGAACCTCACCGCACGGCTCACGCCGTCACTGGAGTTCCTGCTCGACGGCATCCCGGAGAACGCTGCGCACATCGACGGCCTGCTGCGCGAGGCGCAGCAGCGCGACACCGAAGTGGCTGGCCTCGCCGCGCAGGCGCAGTACGCCGGCGACGAGGACCCCTACGTCAAGCCGCGCGACCTCGAGGACGACGACGAGGATGACGCCGAGAGCGACAACGACAGCGCCGACGAGGCCGACGCCGAGGCCGACGCACGCTGAGGCGTGCCGACGCGCTGATTCGCACCGCCGAGGGCGGCCACCTGCTGACGCGGGTGGCCGCCCTCGTTCCTGCGCCCGGAGAAGCTGCGGCGCGCTCCACGGTGGGGGTAGACAAGGTGGGCTAGGCTCGAACGCGGAGCGACCGCCTGTCCAGGGGGATTTGCAGCATGCCGCTCCGATCACACACGAGTTTGGGGTTCCCGTGCGCGCATCAACGTCGCTGTCCTTTGTGTCTCTTTCCATCGTCTCGGTGCTCGCGCTGAGCGGCTGTGCGGGCGCCGGTCCCGGTGGGGGCGGTGAACTCAGCTACGAGGACAGCCCTCTCAGCACGTACATGACCGCGCTCTACGGGGACGTCGACCAGGAGAAGTTCGACGCCCAGCAGGCCGAGGCCGAGGAGCTCGTCGCCGCCTGCATGAAGGAGGAGGGCTTCGAATACATCCCCAACACGCAGAACGGCGGGGGCGTTGTGATCTCCTCTGAGGACATGGAAGACCGTGAGACCGAGGAGTGGGTCGCCAGTAACGGTTACGGAATGGTCCAGTCCGCCGAGCAGATCGCCGAGCAGCAGGCCCAGTCCGAAGAGTACGTCGACCCGAATGCCGACTACACGGCCTCGCTCTCCGCGAGCGAGCAGGCCGCCTACTACGAGACGCTGTACGGCCCCGGCCCCAGCGAGGAGGAGATGGAGGCGATGGAGGCCGGCGACGGCAGCTATGAGTACAACTGGGAGACCGCCGGTTGCCAGGGCGCTGCGCAGAACGAGGTGCAGGGCGGCTCTCAGGATGCGTACAACGATCCGAAGTTCGCCGGGCTGTTCGAGAAGATGAACGAGCTGTACACGAAGGCCATGGAGCAGCCCGCCGTCAAGGAGCTCGACGCGAAGTGGGCCGATTGCATGGCGGATGCCGGCTACACGGACTTCACCACCAAGAGCGACGCGATGACGTCCATCTCCGACGAGCAGAACGCGTTCTACGAGAACCAGGAGATCGACGAGGCCGGCATGCCGATCGCGCCGGACGAGGCTGCGATGGAGGAGCTGCGGCAGAAGGAGATCGACATCGCCCTCGCCGACTTCCGCTGCTCAGAGAAGCTCGACTACATGCAGAAGAGCCTTGAGGCCCAGTTCGCGCTCGAGACGCAGTTCGTCGAGGACAACAAGTCTGAGCTCGACGCAATGCTCGCCGAGTACGCGACGGGTAAGTAAGCGATGCTGCGCGGCCGCAAGAAGAAAGACGAGTCCGGTTCCCAACCCGGCGCCGAGCCCGGTGTGGAGCCGACGGCTCCGGCGGAGGGCGAGTCGGAGGTCGACGCGATTCTGCGCGGCGATGTGGATGCGGGTGATGCTGTCGCTTCCGACGCCGCCGAGTCGGTGAAGGCGGATCCGGCCGTCGTCGGATGGCGCAGGGTGCTGCACGGCAACCGCTCGCTCTGGGTGCTCGCGGCCGTCGCGATCGTCTCGCTCGTCGCCGGGGTCGCGCTCAGCGCCGTGATCGTCTCACCGGGGCAGGCCGCCGCAGACGCGAAACCCCCGGAGCCCGGTCTCATCACCGTGCCCGTCGAGCTGCGCACCCTCTCGAACGACGTCACCCTGCGCGGCGACGTCGTCTACGCCGACTCCGTCGACGTCACGCTCGAGGCCGGTGACCGCACCGGTCCAGCCGTCGTCACCGGGAGGGTGCCGGAAGCCGGGGCAACCTTCGGTCCGGCATCCGTCGCCCTCGAGGTTGCCGGTCGGCCCGTCATCGTGCTGCCGGGCGAGCTCCCCGTCTATCGCACGCTGCGGCTCGGTCTGGCCGGACCCGACGTGACCCAGCTCAAGGATGCGCTGCGCTCGCTCGGCATCGATCCGGGCGGCTCCGAGTCATTCGACGCTGCAACGGCGGCGGCCGTCGCCGAGCTCTACGCCCGCGTCGGTTACCCGGCGCCGCAGCCGGCCGAGGGCACAGACGATGTCGTCCGCGGTGCGCGTGATGCCGTCCGTTCGGCGGAAGCCGGTGTCGCCAGCGCCCAGCGTGAGCTCGCGAACGCCGGTGCCGGTCCAACGAATGCCGTTCGGATTCAGCTCGACAACAGGGTGCGCAACGCGGAGCTCGCTCTGGCCGCGGCCAGAAAACCGTCCGTCACTCCGTCGGAGGACCCGGCCAAGCCGCCCGTCACCACACAGCCAGACCCCGCGGTGATTGCCGAGCGGCAGGGCGAGCTCGACCTCGCCATCGCAGAGCGTGACGCGGGTCTGGCCGCGCCGGACACCGCCGCCCAGTCGTCCGCCGTCGATTTCGCCCAGCGTGCGCTCGCCGATGCGCAGGAGGCACTCAGCGCGGCCGAGCAGGGCACGCTCACCTTCCTCCCGTCCAGCGAGGTGCTCTACCTCTCCGGGCTGCCGCGTCGCGTCGACGAGGTGATGGCCAAACGTGGCACCGTCGCGCAGTCGGCCGTGATGCGAGTTTCCGGTGCCGAGCTCATCGTGTCGGCATCCGCGGCAGAGAGCGACGCGAAACTGTTGAGCGTCGGCGACACGGCGACGGTCGCTGTC
>JBEVGZ010000348.1:0-5785 GCA_040511515.1 Microterricola sp. | reverse complement strand
GAATGGTCGGCGCCGGCGGCCTCGGTGGGGCGGTCGTGAGGTGCCTCGGGCGCATCGGCGTCGCGCGCGGCTACGAGGAGGGCCGCTCCGTGGTGATGCTCGCGTTCTGCGTCGACCGCATGACGGCGGCCATCGGTTCGCCGCGGCGGCCGATCCTGCGACGCCGGCCGAAGGCGCAGGCGACAGAGCCGAGCCCGGCCGCGACGACCGCCGCTGCCGCCGCCCGCGCAGCAGAGCCCGTCGCCGTCTGAGCGCACGGCACCGGCACACCCGAACCAGCAATCCCGTACCAATCCCCGTCTGCGTCATCCGTGGCCAGGCGGAACGAAAGGAACACCCATGAAAAAGCGCTCCGCGCTCGCACTGACCGCCGTCGGTGCCGCAACCCTGCTCGCCTTCACCGGCTGTGCCGCCCCGGAATCCGAGGTGCTCGACAACGGCGACAAGCAAGACCTGACGATTGCCGTGTTCAACGGCTGGGACGAGGGCGTCGCCGCCTCTGAGCTCTGGAAGGCGATCCTCGACGAGAAGGGCTATAACGTCACGCTGGAGTACGCCGATGTCGCCCCCGTCTACTCCGGCCTGACCTCCGACGACTACGACGTGGTGCTCGACACCTGGCTGCCGATCACCCACGCCAGCTACATCGAGAAGTACGGCGACGACCTCGTCGACCTCGGAGCCTGGAACACCGAGGCCAAGCTCACCATCGCGGTGAACGAGGACGCCCCGATCGACTCCCTCGACGAGCTCGCCGCCAACGCCGATCTCTTCGGCAACCGCCTGGTCGGCATCGAGCCGGGAGCCGGACTCACCGAGGTCACCACCGATGCCGTCATCCCGGGCTACAAGCTCGACGGCATGGACTACCTCACGAGCTCGACCCCGGCCATGCTCAGCGAGCTCAAGGCGGCGACGGATGCCGGCGAGAACATCGCCGTGACGCTGTGGCAGCCGCACTGGGCATACGACGCCTTCCCCGTGAAGGACCTCGAGGACCCGCAGGGGCTGCTCGGCGAGGCGGAGGGCGTGCACTCCTTCGGCGGCAAGAGCTTCGAGAGCAACTTCCCGACGCTCTCCGGTTGGCTGAAGGACTTCGCGCTCGACTCGAAGCAGCTCGCCTCGCTGGAGAACGCGATGTTCAACTCCGGTGGATCCAGCAGCGACTACGCGCCGGCCGTGCAGGAGTGGATCGCCGAGAACCAGGACTACGTGGACTCCCTGACTCCGTAACCAAGCGCAGATACGACGATGGCCCGCACGGAACCGTGCGGGCCATCGTCGTCTGCGGGCACCCACGCTGGCTCGAGGGAGCGACCGAGGAACGAGGCCGCCCCGAAGCCGAGTGCGTTGCGTGACCCGGCAGTCAGGC
Source organism: Microterricola sp. (assembly GCA_040511515.1). GTDB lineage: Bacteria > Actinomycetota > Actinomycetes > Actinomycetales > Microbacteriaceae > Microterricola. The sequence continues at coordinate 4,413 of JBEVGZ010000348.1, read as the reverse complement.
GGGCGCGGTGGTCGCGAGCGCGATCTCGAACAGCACGGTCTCGTCGTCGCGCGACACCTCGCTCATGCCGGCCTTCAGCAGGACGCGCTGTGCCGAGATGTTGTCGGGGGTCGTGTCGGCGCGGGCGAGTCGTGCGCCGTTCTGGGCCGCGATGGAGAGGGCGCCGAGCACCGCTTCGGTCGCGAAGCCCTTGCCGCGCACACCGGGAACGAGGCCGAAACCGAACTCGACAACGCCGTCGGCGGAGGGCGCGCCGAAGAAGCCGATGCCTCCGATGGCCGCACCGTCGTCGATGCGGCGCACGATGTACGGACCGAAGGGAGCCGGGTCGCCCTGTTCCTCGACGATGCTGAGGAACATGCGCACAACATCGAGCTCATCGGCGAAGGGGTAGCCGCCCTCCCAGCGATACTCGTCGCCCGGCGTGCCTGCCAGCACGCGCTCCGCCTCCTCAACACTGAAGGGGTGCAGCACAAGACGTTCGGTGAGGGTATCCACGCTCCCCACTCTGCCATGCCGCACCGTCACCGCTGTCCCCACTCTGAGGGCCAAAGCGACGCGCGCCAATTGGTTTTGACAATCATTATCAATAAGGCGTAGCGTTGGGGGCATGAACAGTCGACGCCGTGTGCCGCAATCCCTCACAATCGCGGCCGGCGTCGTCGCCGCAACCCTGGGTCTCGCCGGGTGCGCCAGTGCCTCCGGCGCCGAGCAGGCGGGCGCGGGTGGCGAGCTGAGCATCGTGGCCTCGACGAGCGTGTACGGCCAGATCGCCGGCGAGATCGCCGGAGACGCGGCATCCGTGACGAGCATCATCGACAGCTCGGTGAACGACCCGCACTCCTACGAGGCCTCGGCCCGTGACCGGCTCGCGGTCAGCCGCGCCGACGTGGTGATCGTGAACGGCGGCGGCTACGACGCCTTCATGGAGTCGCTGCTGGCGGATGCCGAGAGCCCGGATCGCACCGTGCTCGACGTCTCAGAGATCTCCGGTCTGCTGCCAGCCGACGAGCACGACCACGCCGACGACGAGCACGCGGATGAGCACGCGGACGAGGAGCACGCCGACGAGGACGCCGACGGCCACGATCACATCGAGGGCTTCAACGAGCACCTCTGGTACGACTTCGACACCATGCGCCACCTGGCCGAGGCCATCGAGGCCGAACTCACCGAGCGCTCCCCAGAGCACGCGGCGCAGTTCTCGGCCAACGCCGACGCCTTCGACGCCGAGCTCGCCACGCTCGAAGCCCGCACGGCCGCCATCGCGAACGCGTTCGCCGACACCCCCGTCGCGATCACCGAACCGGTTCCGCTCTACCTGCTCGAGGCCGCCGGCCTGCACAACGAGACTCCGGCCGCCTTCAGTGAGGCGATCGAGGAGGGCGACGACGTCGCCCCGCGCGCCCTGCAGGAGATGCTCGCGATCGTCGAGACGCCGGTCGCGCTCCTGGCCTACAACGCTCAGACAGCGAGCCCGCAGACCGAGCTCGTGCGCGAGGCCGCGCTCGCGGCATCCGTGCCCGTCGTCGACTTCGCCGAGACGCTGCCGGATGGCAGCAGCTACATTTCTTGGATGGACGACAACGTCAGCGCCCTCGAAGCGGCCCTCGCCGCATGAGCCCAACCCTGCAGCCCCCGGTGCTCAGCCTCGACTCCGCCGCGCTCGGCTTCGGCGCGCGCACCCTCTGGGATGGCCTGAGCCTCGACATCGCGCCCGGCGAGTTCGTGGCCGTGCTCGGCCCGAACGGCTCGGGCAAGACGAGCATGCTGAAGACGGTGCTCGGCCAGCAGAAACTCGACTCCGGCAGCATCCGATTCGCCGGTGGGCCCGTGCAGCGCGGCGATCGGCGCATCGGCTACATCCCGCAGCAGAAGCTGATCGGGCCAGGCACCCCCCTGCGCGGGCGCGACCTCGTGACCCTCGGTGTGAACGGTCACCGCTTCGGCCTTCCATTCACTCGCAGAGACGAGCGGGAGCGGGTCGACGCCCTCATCGCGGCCGTCGGCGCCAGCGGCTATGCCGACTCCCCCGTCGGCAACCTGAGCGGCGGCGAGCAGCAGCGGCTCCGCGTCGGGCAGGCGCTCGCCGGTGACCCACTCCTGTTGCTCTGCGACGAGCCGCTGCTCAGCCTCGATCTGCAGCACCAGCGCGGCGTCAGCGAGCTCATCGACCGGCGCCGCCGCGAGCACGACACCGCCGTGCTCTTCGTCACCCACGACGTGAACCCGATTCTCGGCATGGTCGACCGCATCCTCTATCTGGCCAGTGGCCGCTTCCGCATCGGCAGCCCGGACGAGGTGCTGCAATCCGATGTACTCAGCGAGCTCTACGGCACCCCGGTCGAGTGCATCCGCAGTGGCGGGCGCGTGATCGTCGTCGGCGTTCCGGATGCCGAGACCCACCACCACGCCGCGAGCGAGCTGCCGGCATGAGCGCCATCGATCCCGGCGACATCCTCGGGCAGATGTTCGACTTCAGCGACTACGGAGCGCTGCTCGCCCTCGTCTCCAACTCCATCATCGCCGCGGCGGTGCTCGGCATCGTCGGCGGACTCGTCGGCGTCTTCGTGATGCAGCGCGATATGGCCTTTGCCGTGCACGGCATCAGCGAGCTGAGCTTCGCGGGCGCCGCCGCCGCTCTGCTGTTCGGTGTGAATGTCGTGGCCGGCTCCGTGCTCGGCGCGCTGATCGCCGCGCTCGTGATCGGCGTGCTCGGCGCCAAGGCGCGGGACCGCAATTCGATCGTCGGCGTGCTGATGCCGTTCGGCCTCGGCCTCGGCATCCTGTTCCTCGCGCTCTACCCGGGCCGCAGCGCCAACAAGTTCAGCCTGCTCACCGGCCAGATCGTCTCGGTCGACGACCCGCAGCTCGGTTGGTTGATCGGGATGAGCCTCGTCGTGCTGATTGGCATGCTGCTGATCTGGCGCCCGCTGAGCTTCGACAGCCTCGACGCCGATGTGGCCGCCGCCCGCGGCGTTCCCACCCGATTCCTCTCCTTCGCCTTCATGCTCCTGCTCGGCCTGATCGTGGCAGTCTCGGTGCAGATCATCGGTGCCCTCCTCGTGCTCGCCCTGCTGGTGACGCCGGCGGCGGCCGCGATGCGGGTGAGCGCCTCCCCCGTGCTCGTCCCGGTGCTCAGCGTGCTGTTCGGGCTCGTCTCGGCGGTCGGCGGCATCCTGCTCGCCATCGGCGGTTCGCTGCCGATCAGCCCGTACATCACGACGATCTCCTTCGTGATCTACGTGGTGTGCCGGGTGATCGCCTGGCGCCGGGAACGCAGCCGCTCGACGCTGTCTGCACTTCCGGCCAACGCGTAGAGCCCTGTGGGCCGCGATGGCCGAGTGTGCCCAGCCGTTCCCCATCGCCGAGCCCTCAACCTCTCTGCCCCCGCACGGGGGGCATCGGTTACGGTAGGGAGGTCGCGAAAGGAGCTGGCAGTGCATCAGGGATCGACAGCCCCCCAGCTCGGAAGCGTGCTGGGCGGGCGCTACCGGGTCGACGCCCTCATCGGCGTCGGTGGCATGGCCTCGGTCTATCGGGCGTTCGACACGGATCTGGGCCGTGAGGTGGCGCTGAAGCTGTTCCGCCCCGATGCAGCGGATGCCGGCGAGTTCGCGCGTCAGCGCGGGGAGATCGAGCTGCTCGCCCGCCTCAACCACCCGGCGCTCGTCACACTCTTCGATGCGGGCGTCGCGCACCTCGCGGGCGCCGACAGGGCCTACTTCGCGATGGAACTCGTCGACGGCCCCGAACTGCGGGCCTCTTTCGCAGAGCGGACGCTGACCCCCGGCCAGCTGGCGCACCTGGCTTGTGACATCGCCGAGGCTCTGCACTACATCCACGACCGTGGCATCGTGCATCGTGACATCAAACCGGCGAATGTGCTGGTCGCTCCGCCGCGACTTCCCGGCTTGCCTCCCAGTGGGAAGCTCACCGACTTCGGAATCGCACGGCTCATCGACAGCGCCCGGCTCACCTCTACCGGCGCGCTGATCGGCACGGCAAGCTACCTGAGCCCGGAGCAGGCGCTCGGCGAAACCGTCGCAGCGCCGAGCGACATCTACGCGCTCGGTCTGGTTCTGCTTGAGGGGACCAGCGGCGAACGCGCGTTCCCCGGCGGCGCCATCGAATCGGCGTTGGCGCGCACCTCGCGCGATCCCGAGATTCCGGCTGCCGTGCCGCCGGAGTGGGCGCGGTTGCTCGGCGCGATGACCAGCCGCGCCCCAGGGGAGCGGCCTGCCGCGGCCGAGGTCGCCACCACGCTGCGCGCGCTCGAATCACTGGGGGATCCGACCGCAATCATCGGCATCGCAGCTGACACCACGCCGAGCTCCGACACCACGCCAAGCCCCGACGCGGAGCCGACCGAACTCTTGAGCGGGTCGACCCGCGTGATGCCGATGACTGAGG
>JBEVGZ010000347.1:0-6053 GCA_040511515.1 Microterricola sp. | reverse complement strand
ACACCTCGAAGCGTGAACGGGAGAGCACGCCGGCGGCGATCACGCGCAGGGCGTGGCCGAGGCTGGCCGCCTCGGACACCCGAATGGTGACGGGCAGGTGGCGGTAGCGGAACACGTTGCGCTCGAGGCCGAGGGCGGAGACGTCCTTCGCGGTGCCGAACTCGTCTGCCCAGGCGATCGCGTCGCTGAGCGCGCTGCGCCGCAGCACGTCGAACTCCTCGTAACCGAGCGAGGACTGCGACGCCTCGATGAGGGCGCTGACCCGCTCGTCGAGCCCGCGCAGGTGCAGGGTCTGGCTGTGCGCGCCCGGGTTGTTCACCCAGCCGCCGAGGCCGATCAAGTAGTTCGGTCCACCGGCCTTGGTGCCGGCGCCGACCGAGGAGCGCTTCCAGCCGCCGAAGGGCTGGCGCTGCACGATCGCGCCGGTCGTTCCGCGGTTGATGTAGAGGTTTCCCGCCTCGACGGTGTCAAGCCAGAGCGCCAGCTCCTCGGCGTCGAGCGAGTGCAGGCCGGCTGTCAGTCCGTAGTCGACCGCGTTCTGGAAGCGGATCGCCTCTTCGAGGTTGCGCGCGTGCATCACACCGAGCACCGGCCCGAAGAACTCGGTCAGGTGGAAGTAGGAGCCGGCCGCGACACCGGTACGGATGCCGGGCGACCACAGCTTGCCGCTGGCGTCGAGCTGCTTCGGCTCGACCAGCCAGCTCTCGCCGGCGCCGAGCTCGGTGAGCGCGTGCAGCAGCTTGCCGGAGGCCGGCTCGATGATCGGCCCCATCTGCGTCTCCGGGTTGGCCGGGTAGCCGACCTTGAGCGAGCTCGCGGCATCCACCAGCTGGCTCTCGAAGCGCTTGGAGTGCGCGACGGAGCCGACGACGATCACGAGGCTGGCGGCCGAGCACTTCTGGCCGGCGTGACCGAATGCGCTCTTGATGACATCGGATGCCGCCAGGTCGAGGTCTGCGCTCGGCGTGACGATCACGGCGTTCTTGCCGCTCGTCTCGGCCAGCAGCGGCAGGTCGGGGCGGAAGGAGCGGAACAGCTGCGCCGTCTCGTAGCCACCGGTCAGGATCACGCGGTCGACGGAGGGGTGCGAAACCAGCTGACGGCCGAGCTCGTGCCTGGCCTCGCCGGCGAAGTCGACGAGGGCGAGCAGCTCACGCGGAACGCCGGCCTGCCAGAGGGCCTCGACCATGATCGCGCCGGAGCGGCGGGCCAGCTTGGCCGGCTTGATGATGACGCCGGAGCCGGCGGCGAGCGCCGAGAGCACGGAGCCGGCCGGGATCGCGACGGGGAAGTTCCACGGCGGGGTGACGACGGTGAGCTTGGACGGCACGAAGCGCGCACCCTGCACGGCGTCGAGGTCCTTCGCGCGCTCGGCGTAGTAGTGGGCGAAGTCGATCGCCTCGCTGATCTCGGGGTCGGCCTCTGCGATGGTCTTGCCGGTCTCGGCGGCCATCACCTCGATCAGGCGGCCGCGGTTGGCCGCGAGGGCGATGCCGGCGCGGTGCAGCACCTCCGCGCGCTCCGCGCCGCTGCGGCGGCCCCACTCGACGCCGGTGTGGGCGACGGTGTCGATCACGCGCTCGAGCACGGCGGCGTCACTGATCGAGGCGGCCTCGATCACGTCGACGCCGATCTGCGACTCGGCGACGCGGCCGAGGATGGCGCGGCCCCATGCACGGTTGGCCGGCAGGGCGGGGTCGGTGTCCGGCTCGTTGTGGAAGCCGGAGTGCTCCGAGCCCTCAGCGGCCGCCGTGACGGCGGCACTGACGACCGCATCGGCCGTCTGGGCGGGGGCGGATGCCGTGGCTTCCGGCTCGTACTCCTCGAGCGCCTCGGCCATCTCGCCGCGGCTGAGCCCGAGCACCATTTCGGTCAGGTTCGGGTCGAACGTCTCCTCGGCCACCGGGGCGGGCGGGCGCAGCGCGTCGATCACGTCGATGAGCACCGGGGCGCTCTCGGTCGACCGGTTCTGGGTGCGGTTCGGCCCCGGCACGACGGTATCGAGCTCAGCGAGCGAAGCGCTGAAGCGGCGAGTCTCGCGCTGCAACAGGGCGGCGGAGCTGTTCAGCTCGAACACCGCGGACATGAAGTTCTCCTGGCTGGCGTTCTCTTCGAGACGGCGGATCAGGTAGGCGATGGCGACGTCGAACTCGGCCGGATTCACGACCGGCGTGTAGAGCAGCAGCTCGCCGACGTCCTTCTTCACGGCCTCGGCCTGACCGGTTGCCATGCCGAGGAGCATCTCGAACTCGATGTTGGACTGCACCCCGCGCTGACCGGCGAGCAGCCAGGCGAATGCGACGTCGAAGAGGTTGTGCCCTGCGACACCGAGGCGCACGGCATCCGTGTTCTCGTAGGTGAGCGCCCAATTCAGCACGCGCTTGTAGTTCGTGTCGCTGTCCTGCTTCGTGGAGTAGGTGGCGAGCGGCCAGTCGTGCACGGCGGCGTCGACGTGCTCCATGGCGAGGTTCGCGCCCTTGACGAGGCGCACCTTGATCGGGGCGCCACCGCGGGCGCGGCGGGCCTTGGACCACTCGGTGAGGCCCTGCAGCGCGTGGAGCGCGTCGGGCAGGTAGGCCTGGAGCACGATGCCGGCCTCGAGGTTCAGCAGCTGCGGCTGGTCGAGGATCCGCTCGAAGACCGCGATCGTCAGGTCGAGGTCGCGGTACTCCTCCATGTCGAGGTTGATGAACTTGGTGCGCCCGTTGACCGGGGCCGAGTTCGCGGCCAGCTCGTAGAGCGGGGTGAGGCGCTCGACGGTGCGCTCGACGGCCTCGTCGAACGACCACATCGAGAGCTGGCTCGAGACGGCGCTGACCTTGATCGAGACGTAGTCGACGTCGGGGCGGGCGAGCAACGCGCGGGTGCCCTCGAGGCGGCGGTCGGCCTCCTTCTGGCCGAGCACGGCCTCACCGAGCAGGTTGAGGTTGAGGCGGTTGCCGCCGGAACGCAGCTGCTCGATCACGGGGCCGAGCTTCTCCGGCGACGCGTCGACGACGAGGTGGCCGACCATCTCCCGCAGCACACGGCGCGCGACGGGGATGACGACCCACGGGATGACGGGGCCGAGCACGCCGCCCAGGCCGATGGCGCCGCGCATGTACCAGGGCAGGAAGCGCGGCGTCTTGCCCGCGACGGCCTGCAGGTTGTGCCCGGCGACCATGAGGTCTTCCGGACGCATGACGCCGTCGACGAATCCGACGGTGAAGTCGAGCCCGTTCGGGTCTTTCAGCACACCGGCGAGGCGCTCGGCGGCGGGGTCGGCCGGAGCGTCGGCGCTGTCGGCCAGCCATTTCTTCACGAGGGCGATGGTCGCCGTCTCGAGATCGCGGGCGTCTGGGCCCTCAGCCTGGATTTCGGAGCTGGAGAGGTGCGGCATGGTCACGAGACTAGTTCTTTCGACGGGATGAATCACGGGGGCGCGGCGGTGCGCTTGCTGCAGATCTGCTGCGTGTTTCTCCAGTGTGAGGCCGGCCAACAGTTCGGTAAAGCGAATGTTTATGATGAATATCCGTTAGTAGAATCGATGGATTGCGAGACCCGATCACAGGGAGAATCCGATGCTCGACGTGCGCCGACTGCGCCTGCTCCGCGAGGTGAAGCTGCGGGGAACTCTCGCCGCCGTGGCGGAGGCCCTCGCGTACAGCCCGTCCTCCGTGTCGCAGCAGCTGACGCTGCTCGAGAAGGAGGTCGGCGTCCCGCTGCTCGAGAAGTCCGGACGCCGCGTGCTGCTCACCCCGCAGGCCGAGCTGCTCGTCGCACGGGCCGCCGAGGTGCTCGACACCCTCGAACGCGCGGAAGGTGAACTCGCGGCATCCCTCACCACCGTGAGTGGAACGGTGCGCCTGGCCGTGTTCCAGTCGGCAGCGCACGCCGTCATCCCGCAGGCGCTCACGATCCTCGCCGCCGACTACCCGGAGCTGCGGGTGGAGATGACGGAGCGCGAGCCTGATGCCGGCCTGTTCGAGGTGTCCGCCCGCGACTTCGACCTCGTCATCGCCGAGCAGTACCCCGACCACACGCGCGAGCACCGCCCCGATCTCGACCGCGTGCACCTCGTCACCGACGTCATCCGTCTGGCGACCGGTCCGGTGGACGCGGCAACAGTGACGTCCCGTGGAATCACCACACTCGCCGACGCGGCCGCGCTGCCGTGGGTGATGGAACCGGAGGGCACGGCGGCCCGCGCCTGGGCGACGCAGCTGTGCCGCGCGGCCGGCTTCGAGCCCGATGTGCGCTTCGAGACGGCCGACCTGATGGCGCACATCCGTTTGATCCGCTCTGGCAACGCCGTCGGGCTATTGCCTGACCTCGTCTGGGCCGGCGAGAACCCGACGGTGCGACTGTTGGAGCTGCCTGGCACCCCGCACCGCGACGTCTTCACCTCGGCCAGGCGCTCCAGCGCCGAGCGGCCGGGCGTCTCCGCCGTGCGCGAGGCCCTCGCGCGGGCGGTCGCGGAGCTCTCCCCCGCCTGAGCGCACGCCAGCGCAGCCCCGACTCCCGCGTCGTCAGACGGGGAGGACCGTGCCGCTGCGCTTCTTCTCGACCGTCTTCTTCAGGAAGATCATCGGCAGGAAGAAGGTGGCGAGAGCGGTGACCAGCCAGACGAGGACGGGCGCGACGATCCACGCGCGCCAGCCCTCGATCTCGAGCCCGCCGGGGAACAGCGAGGCGACGAAGAGCGCGATGAAGGTGGAGACGAGGCCGATGCCGCCGAGGAACGCCGGGGCGCTGCGCGCGGCCACCTTGAACAGGAATGGGCTGACGACGCTCTGGATGATTGCGAACACCAGCACCGCCACGGTCGCACCGCTCCAGCTGAGCGTGACCTCCGGCACCAGCCACATCGCCACGAGCAGGCCGACGGCAGCGGAGGCGATGAAGATGGCGGTGCGAATGAGGAAGCGGATCATGTGCTCATCGTAGGGCCGGAGCCGCGGCATCCGGGTGCAGAACGCCTAGAAATGCCAGATCAGCGGTACGTAGAAGGTCGCGATGGCCAGGAAGAGCAGGAGCAGCGGCAGGCCGAGCTTCCAGTAGTCGGTGAACCGGTAGCCGCCCGGGCCCATCACCATCATGTTCGCCGGGGTGGCGATGGGCGTGAGGAAGGACGCGGCGCCGGCCACCGTGAGGCCCATGAGGAACGGCAGCACCGAGACCCCCATCGTCGCGGCCACCGAGACGGCGACCGGGATGACGATGAGCACGGTGGCCGTGTTGCTGATGAGTTGGCCGAGCACCACCGTGATGAGGCAGAGCGCGAAGAGGGCGAGCTGCGGGCCGGAATCGCCGACGATGCCGAGCAGGCCGTCGGCGATGAGGTCGGCGGCACCGGTCTCCATGAACGCCGTCGAGAGCGGGATCATGCCGGCCACGAGCACGACCGTCGTCCACGAGATGCTGCGGTAGGCCTGCGGCACCGACACCGTGCGGGTGATCACCATGGCCAGCGCCGCCACGATGCCGGCGATCGCGGCCGGCACCAGCCCGGTCGCCAGCAGCACGACCATGCCGGTCAGGATGCCGATCGCCCACCCTGCCCGCGGGCCGAGCGGCACCGTGCGGCGCAGCAGATCGGGCGAGTCGACGACGAGCACATCGGGGTCGGCGGTGTGCTCGTCCAGAGCGGCCCAGCTGCCCTCGAGCAGCAGGGTGTCACCGGCGGCCAGGGTCGCATCTGGGCCCTCCAGCTCCTCACCCTTGCGCTGCACGGCCAGGATCACCAGATCGCCGCTCGGCGTGCACATGCCCGGGAAGACCGTGAGGCCGATGAGGGTCGAGCGCGGCGGGATGACGACCTCTGCAACGCCGCCGCTGGCGTCGATGAGCTCGGCCGGCGGGGTGGTCAGTTCGTACTGCGTCCGCAGCACTCTGGCGTGGTCGCTCAGATCGCGAGGCATGAGGCTGGCCGTGCGTTCCGGCACGAGCTTGTTGCCGAAGGCCATGGTGATCAACAGGGTGCCGATGACGAGGGGGACGCCGGCCAGGCCGAACTCGAAGAAGCCGAATGCGCCCTCGCCGGCGTCGACGGCCGCCTCGGAGACGATGATGTT
>JBEVGZ010000346.1:0-13911 GCA_040511515.1 Microterricola sp. | reverse complement strand
GCCCAGTACCCGCCCGCTCCGCCGGGAGGCGAGCACGGAGGCCACGGCCGCCGCGGTCGTCGAGAGCCCGCCGCCGCCGTGCAGCTGCACGAAGCCGACGCGTCTGCTCGTGGCGAGGGGCTGGCGAATCGCGGTGTCGCCCTCAGCGATCGCCCGCGTGGTGTGGGCGGTCGAGGTGAGCATCGCGAGCGGCATCGCTCCGAGCGTCGCGAGGGGTGACAGCGGGCGGCCGGCCATCAGAACGTCTCCAGCAGCTGTGCGTACAGCCCGAACACGCCGAGCAGCAGCGGCACGGTGCTGACGACGGCGAGCGACTCGATCGTATTGCCGAAGCGGCGCAGGGTTGCCCGCGTGTGCGCGGCTGGCCGCACACCGGCGGCGATGGCCACGAGCACGGCGGCCACGACGAGAGCCGCGAGCGCGAGCCATATTCCCGAAGCGGCATGTGCCGCGAAGGCGCTGACCGCGATCAGCGCACTCGCCGTCCAGAGCGCGATCGCGTCGATGGCCAGCGGGAACGCGCGGGTGCGGAGCGCGGCCGTCACCGCGAGGGCGACGCCGAGGCCGATCGCCCAGCCGTTCGTGCTGGCCACGAGGCCGACACCGCAGAGGGCGAGCGCGATGGCGGCGGCCACGGTGGACCACGACAGGGTGCGGTACGCCTCGTCGGCGGTGCTGAGCACGGTGCGCCGCGAACGGAGTCGGCCGGCGACGACCTCGTCGTCGAGGCCGGTGAGCCCGGCCGCGGCGAGGGCGAACCACGGCACGATGCCGCTGGCGAGGGCGGCGACGACGCCGCCGATGCCGAGGGCGCCGAGCGGGTCGACGCCGAGCACGAGCAGGAGGAGCGGAACGAGCAGCAGGGCGACCCCGAGCAGGCTGCCGGCGAGGGCGGCCCGACGGCGCTGGCCGATGCCGAAGCCGGCGGCGATGCAGAACCAGGCCAAGGTGATCGCGAGCGCGATGAGTGCACCGAGACGGGTCGGCTCGGCACCGGCGGCTTCGTCGAGCGACGGCATCGCAACGGGCAGCAGGGCGGAGGCCAGCGGCAGGGAGAGGCCGAGCGCGGCGGCGGTGGTCGCGGTGCCGGCCCAGACGAGACCGGCGCGGCCGAGCAGCACGGCGGCGACAAGCAGCGCCGGCCAGGCGATGGCCAGCGGAAGCAGCGTCCCCGCCGTGGGCAGCGAGCTGGTGAGCAGCGGGAGGGCGACGCCGCCGGCGATCACGGCGATGAAGCCGATCGCCACGGCGGCGACGGCGTGCCTGCTGCGCTCGCCCCAGAGGCCGCCCCGCGTGCGCAGGGCGTCGGCGACGGCATCCGTCACGTCGGAGACCTCGGGAGGGGCCGGGGCATCGTCGATGCGGCTGAGGTGCAGCAGCTCACCGTCGAGCACGAGTTGTTGCGCGGCGGAGAGGCCGAGGTCGAGCTGCTCTCCTGTACTGCGCACCAGGGCGAGCGGGCGGGCGATCGATCCGCTCGGCTCGGCGAGCAGGCCCATCAGCCGCGGCATGAGGCCGGCGAACGGTTCCTCGCTCGGAACGACGAGTTCTGCCTTGTTCAGGGTGCCGATCACGGTGAGGCGGGTGAAGTCAGTCATGGTGTCTCCGAGGACGATGTGGCTGCGGGCTTCTGCTGCTGCTGGGCGGCGAGGGTGCTGCTGACGAAGGAGACGCCGACGCACACGGCGCAGGCGACGGCGGCCAGCACGATGCTCGTCGTGAATCGCTTGCGGTTGTCGTTGATCAGCCGGCGGCCGTCGAGCTCGCCGGTGAGGAAGGCTCCGAGCAGCCGGTTGCGGTGCGTCTTGACCGCTTCGAGCAGGATCGCGTCGTGGTTACGCGCCATGCTTGCCTCCGCTCTCACTTGTGTCGGTGTCGTCCTTGCGGTGCCGGGCGTTCAGGCCGTCCAGGATGGTGTTGCCGCTGCCGAGGAGTGCGCCGAGGCGCTCGGTGTCGACCGCGCCGAGCACGGCCTCGACGCGGGGCCAACCGAGCTCGTCGAGGGTGCCGAGCGGGAAGAGCAGCGCGGGAATCCGCGGCCGGCCAACGGCGATGGCCCCGAACTCGGCGACCATCCGCGCGGGGTCCAGCCCCAGGGCGCGGACGCCGGGCGCCCCAATCAGCAGAGCAAGGGGGTTGGCCGGTGCCTGCAGCACGGGGGAGCGCAGCTGGCTGCTGACGCCCGGCCGGGCCAAGGCGAGGGCGATGAGTGGCATCGTCTTCTCCTCGCCGGCGGCGAGCAGGCCGAGCACGCGTTCGGGGGCGGCGGTGGCCGAGTCCGACCCGGCAGCGCCGACGCCGAGGAACAGCTGCGAGATCTCCTCGAGGCCGCGGTCGGTCCGTCGGACGCCGAGCGTGCCCGTCAGCGGGTGCGTGCGCGTTCCCGCCAGTGCGAACTGGGTGTCGGCGGGCATCCGGCGGCGTGCGAATGCGGTGAGTTCGGCGCGATCCCAGCCGACGGTGGCTGGTTCCGTGACGCCCCAACCCATCGGAACGACCCCCTGCAGCGTCGTCGTGGCCTGCTCGGTGAAGCCGCCGAGCACGGCGTCGGCGTCGGCGCGGTGGCGCACGGAGGCGTTGAGCAGGATCTCGAGCTGGTCGGTGGGCTTCGGTCGCAGGTAGTCGACGGCGACGTCATCGATGTCGCGAATCGCGGGCGAGGCGAGCACCTCGTCGATCGCCGCGAGCTTCGCGCCCGTGATGCCGTCACGCAGCGTGCCGCCCTGGCCGCGCACAACCCACGCACCGCGGTAGTCCCGCATCGCCTGGTAGTACGCCTCGGTGAGCGAGCTGAGCTCGTCGGTCACCAGCACGACACGCACGTCGCCGCTCGCCGCCTGCACGAAGAGGTCGGCGCGCCCCTCGCTGAGGTAGATCACCGCGCTGCGGCTCTCGCTCTGCACCCAGCCGGCGTGCACGGCATCGACCAGCGGATGCCGGATGGTCTCGTGATCGGTCACTGTGCGCCTCTCATCGGCTTCACGAAGCTCAGCGAGCGGTCGCCGAGGGCGAGCGTCCAGCGCTCGGGAACGGGGGTGCGGATGCCTGCCGGGAGCGCCTCGCCCGGTGCATCCGTGTCCGCGGAGCCGAGCAGTGCGGTGCCGTTGGTCGAACCGAGGTCTGTGACCCAGATCTCGCCGCCGGCCCATTCGATCAGCGCGTGGGTCTTCGACAGGGTGCGGGAGAGGTCGGGCAGGGCCAGCAGCTCGTGCTGAATGCTCCCCACCGCATTGGACGGGTTGCGCCCGATGAGCAGCCCGCCGTTCAGGCTGACGCGCTGACCGCTGTCGAGCACGAGGGTGAGCGGGCCATCCGGAGGAGTAGCGGGGGCAGCGGCGGCAGCGGGAACGGCTGCCGGGGGGCGAGGGGGCTGCGGCAGCTCGGACGGGGCGGCGCGCTCCGTGGGGGCGATCGCCCGCGGAGCGAGCGGGACGAACACGGCGCGGAGCGGGTCGCGCCCGTTCAGCAGGTCGATGCACGACAGGCCGCGCCCGGCGCGCGTCACGATCCGCGCGAGGAGCGCCAGAGAGCCGAGCGGCGTCGCGGTGAGGCTGTCCACGGTGCGGGTGCGGGTGATCCAGCCGCCGAGCCAGCGCCCGCTGCGCCCGTTCGAGACGAGGCAGGCGGCGGCGGCCCCGAGGCCGAGGAACACGAGCAGCAGTCCCACAGCCGCTGTACCGGCCAGGAAGGCCGAGGCGAGCAGGGCGACGGGCACGAGCAGATCGATCACGACAGACAGCACATGCCGCCACGGCGGTGCAACGGCGGTGCCGTTGAGCAGGGGAGCGGCGCTCGCGGCATCCGCAGAGGGAGCGTGCCTGCTTCCGCAGTGCCGACAGTGCACGTCACCCGCGTCGGACCATGCGCCGCAGCGGCCGCATGTTGCGGTGAAGACGACTGCCGAAACCATGTTCCCCCACCGCTCGATCGAGGGGCGCCCCGCCCCGGTGTGGTCAAAGTTACCGTCTACCCCCCGAAGGCGTGTAATCACCTCACGTGGATCCGACAGAAGGGCTCGCAATCCCTGACAGCCACACGGGACGGCGCTCTGCAGCCGAGTTCTCGCACGCCGCCGGTCATCCGCTGGAAACGGTGGCGGCCTCCGGATGGGATCCCCAGGGCTCGCCGCTGTTTTCGCGCTGACAAAATGTCGCATCACCCCCCGAAGGCGTGTCATCATGTCTCTCGGGGGAAATCCCTGCCGCAGCATGCGCACGCGACACTGGGGCTGAATTTCGCGCACATCGTGGCGCACGACGAGGGGAACAGTCATGAAGTTCGCAATGGGGGCCAGCACGCTGAGCACCTTGACCAAGAACACGTCGACGTCGAATGACGATCTCGGCGCACTGGTCAAGCAGCTCGCGGAGTCGGCCGAGCCGCTCCAGGGCAAGTTCAACGGTGCAGGCCGCGCCGCGTTCGACGCCTTCAAAGGGCAGACCGACCGCATCGCGGCCGAGCTGAACGGCGCGCTCGCCGCGGTGCTCGGTGGTATCGCCGGCATGGACAAGGCCCTCGGCGAGGGTGACCAGGAGATGGGCAGCTCAACGCAGTCGTTGATGGCCAACTCGAACTTTGACGCAGCCCGCTTCGGCGGAAAGGCATAGGGGGAACCGATGAGTGCACAGGGTCAAGCGGATCGCCGCGACTACGACATCCACGCCTCGCAGAACGCGCAGGAGAACTTCAACCGCGTTGCCGCGCAGCTGGAATCGCTGATCGATCAGCGCCAGAAAGACGTCAACGCCGCGATGAGCGACTACCAGGCAGACGGCGTCTCCGACGAGTATGCCGGCAAGGAGCTTGCCTGGCGCAACGCCGCCGGTGAGGTCAAGACGATCATCGCGACGCTCCGCGCCTCGATGGAGCAGAACGACGACACGGCTCAGACCGCTCTCGGCAAGGCCAAGTCCGCCGTCGACGGCATCGGCTAACCAACGCTGTCGGCACTGGTCGCGTAACGAACGAGGGGGATGGCGCGATGGCATCATCGGAGGGCTGGAGTATCCAGCCGGAGCAGGTCGCAACCGTGCTCACGGCGGTGAATGGCAAGGCGGAGCTGATGGGGGCGGCATTGGCGACGATGCAGGCCGACGTCTCGTCCGCCGCTGCGGCGACGGGCAATTCCGCGGCCATCTCGCAGGCGCTGATGGACTTCTTCGCGCAGGAAGGCCCGCGCCTCGAAGGCGTGAGCAAGCGCATCGCCGCGTCGCTCACGGGAGCTTCGGATGCCACATCCGCCTACGTCAAGGGCGACTACGAGATGGCCAGCAGTTCGCAGAGTCTGCAGGTCGAGCTGATCAACAACCCGGTGCTCCCGGGCAACGGGGCGTACTAGAGCATGGCCGAACACATCAATCCAGCGGCGATCCCCGGCGACGCCCTGCAGCCCGAGCTGCTCGTACAGCACGCGGATTCGCTGTCGAAGGCGGCATCCGGCACCCGAGACCACGGCGCAGAGGTCGTCGCGGAGTGGCAGAAGCTCTCCGCGTACTACACAGCGCCGGAGGGTCCGCAGCTCTTCGCCGTGATGACACCGGTCGGGCCGGCCACCTCGGCATTCGGTGACAACCTCGATGTCGTCGTCGCGGCACTCAAGGCCTTCGCCGACGAGGTGATCCCGATCAAGGCCGAGCTCGCCAGGCTCAAGGGCGAGGCCCAGACCTTCGTCGACACCACGGTCGCCAACGGCGTCGACGTCAAGTACACCGACTACGGCTATGGCTACGGCGGCTACGGCGCATCGGGCGCGTACGCCGGCTACGGCTACAACGCCTTCGGCTCCTACACGCAGGCGGCGGAAGACAACCCCGTCACCCGCACCCACCACCAGAACTGGGACGAGAACCAGGGCGCCGTCGACAAGAACAACTCCCTGATCGCGGCGGTCAGCGCCCAGCAGGTGAAGCTGTGGGCCGCGGAGCGCACCTGTGCCAACAAGATCCGCGCGCTCTTCGGGGCCGACCCGCTGCGCTCGATGCAGAGTGAGGACGACGCACTCGGCTACGGCCTGAGCGAGATCCCCGAGGGCACCGAAATGCCGTGGGGCGCCGCGACCAAGCGCACGGAGGGCTGCGCGGAAGCATCGCTCACCTTCGTGTTCGAAGACGTGATCTGGAAGGGCATCGCCGTCGGAGGCGTCTGGGGCACCATCACCGGACTCGGCACCCTCCTGCTCGGCTACAACCCCGCCACCGGCGACTTCTTCAGCGGCGATGCCTACGGCGCGGCGTGGAGCGGGCTCGGCATGCTCGCCTTCGGGCTCGCGACCAGCGGCACCGTCGGCATCGTCGGAAGCTTCGTGCCCGGCCCGGTCGGCGACTTCTTCCGCGGCGGCCAGGAAGCCGTCGTCAACACGCTCAAGGGCGTTGTGGCCTGGGACACCTGGGCGGAGAACCCCGGTGAGGCGCTCGGCTCCTCGATCTTCAACATCGCGACGATCGTCATCCCGGCCGGCGCGGTCGTCGGCGGCGTCAAGACCGCGACCGGTGCGGCCAACGCCCTCGGCAAGGCCGCGAAGATCGTCGACATGGTCGACCCAGGGGCCTGGCTCAGCAAGGGTGTCCTCGGTGGTTCGAAGTTCATCGCGCCGTCGGTCGCCGATCTGCTGAAGTCGCTGGACTTCAACCTCGGCGACAATATGGGCAACCTCTTCGACGGTTCGACGCTCAAGATCGCCAACTTCGACGGTTCCACCTTCGACTTCACCCCGCCCAAGGCGGATGTGCCCGACGGCTTCGACGTGCCGCCGGCGCGTGGACCAGGCACGGCAGACGTTCCCGTGCGCGTGCCCGAGTCCGTCGTCGCCGGCGCACCCGGCTCCTCCCAGCTCCTCAGCCCCGACACTCACATCGGTGGCACGGGCACGACCGTGCTCGACACGCCCCCCGGCCACGGCGCCGGTGGCGGGGCTGGCTCCGGAAATGGCTCGGGCACTGGCTCCGGCACGGGTGCCGGCGGCGGCTCTGGCGCGGGAACGGGTACCGGTGGCGGGACCGGCAACGGAACCGGCTCTGGCGCGGATGGCGCCGACGGCGTGCCGCCCAAGGACCCCATCGATGTCGCCGACCCGAGCGATCCGCCGAAGAAGCCGTGGGACCCCGAAATGGGCGACCCCGTGCTCAGCGATGCCGACTACGGCCCCGGATTCGAGCGGGTGCCTGACCGCACCGACAGCAACCCGATCGACCCGAACTACGGCGACGTGCGTGCTGACGGCACGAGCGGCCACCTGAACGACGCGTACGCGCACCCCGGCACGATCTCCGACGACATCGCGCACATGATCGAAGACCCCCAGGCGCCCTACGGGCGGGGCGACGACGGCCAGCCTTACTCCCGCGAGGACTGGGAGTCGCGGTACACCGACGCAAACGGTCGACCGATCTACCCGGGTAACGACGGCGGCACGGTCGGCAGCTTCGTCCGCTTCGACAACGTCGATGACTTCGTCGCTCACTACGGAGACACTCTGGACCGCTTCGGGCGCGACAGCGGAGACTTCCTCGCCTTCCCCGAGACGTCCTTCGAGGCGCGCTCGCTTCCGCCCAGCAACCTGCGCGACAACTACTCGGTCTTCCAGATCGCGAACGACCTTCCCGATGGCTACCGCATCGAGGTCTCCGAGATCGCTCCGGCGTTCGGGCGTGACGGCGGCGGGCTGCAGGTGCGCTTCCTCGACGAGACCGGCACACCCGTTCCTGTCTCCGAGCTGCTGAAGGGCGACGGCCCTGTGCTGACGCGCGACCTCGACGGTCAGCTCGCCCCGGAGCAGGGCAGCGGCACGGCCGGCGCCGGCGACGTTCCTGCCGGCAAACCGGAGTCGGTGACGCTCAGCGACGGGCAGAGCCACACGCTCGGCTACACCGAGAAGATGCTGCACGATCGGGGATACACCGATTTCCACGAGGTGCTCGATGAGGTGCTCGAGAAGGATGGCCTGAGCCGCACCGAGTTCGATGCGTTGGTCGACACCCCGCTGGTCGAACTGAGTCGCGACGAGCTCGGAACCCTGATCGACGTCAGAAACGAGTTGCCGTCGGCCGCCGCCGGTGAGGCGATGCAGAAAACGATTCCATTCGGCGACGCCGAGGCGATCATCCGCTCCGCGACGGATCCTGCGGCGCCAGCGGGCATCGACTCGGTGCGCGGTTTCGTCGCGCGCCCAATCGACTCGAACGGCATGACCACCGCACAGATCCACGATGCCCTCGGACTCGACTACCCGACCAGCACCTTCACCACCGATCTGGCAGCGGGACGGCCATACTTCGATCTGCGTTTCGAGGGCCCACGCAATCCGGATGTGCCGAACGGCGTCGCGGCCTGGATGGAGGCGGAGCTTCCCGACCGCATTTTCGAGATCACCGACCCGGCCGCCCGCTCCACCGCCATCACCCAGTTCTGGGACGGCCTCAGTGCGGGTGACAAGGCGCAGCACGCGAGTGTCTACGGACCGATCGACTTTGAACTGCCGAACGCCCTCGACCCGAACAACCCGTTCCGCGGTTCCGGGTTCTCCGGCAACGGAGCGGACTACCTGCCGGAATCGACCCTGGGCCGCACAACGGCGCTGCTGCCAGACAACACCGAACTCTGGCGCACGCTGCCAGACGGCACCCGCGAGTTCGTCGCGGTTCTGGAGCGCCCCGACTCGGGCGCGCCGGCCACCTGGCGCCTCGGCGACGCACCGGATCCGCTCTCCTACCTCGACGGCGCACGTTTGGCCGGCGGCGATGTGTTCGACTCCACGACGGCCGGAGCGAGGATCGCCGATCTGGCCACGCCCGTTCCCGACGGAAGCCTTCCGGCATTGCACGCCGACTCCAACACGCGCGCGGTGATGACCTCCATCTTCAAGCACGAGTACGGCGAGCTGAACGGAGTGAACGCGCCCAACTACTACCGCGGTGTCACGGGCTTCGACGCGAACTGCACCCGCTGCGTAGTCGCAGTGGATGCCACTCTTGGCGGAAACTTTGAACGGGCGACGGCCACGACCGGTCCGGTGTCCGTCGCTGACCTCGCGCACGAGGTCAACGGCAGCTGGGCGCAGAAGGGCAGCTATGACACGCTCGTGTCCGAACTGTCGGCGGCCGGGGAAGGGGCCAGAGGTATCGTGTTCGTAGATCGTGGCCCCGGTATCGTCGGCCACGTGTTCAATGCGGTGCACGACAAGAACGGCGTCGTCTTCCTTGACGGGCAGACAAGTAGCTTCGCCAGGTTGGAACCGTTCAGCCAGCTTTTCTTCCTGAGGACACAGTGAGCACACCACAGCAGCCGCCGACGGGCATCGACGAGGCCAGGGCACTGGCGGCACAGACTTTGGCCGAGGCCCAGGCCACGGCCGGCCGGCCGCTTCGCTTCTTCGCGGGGGAGTTCGGCGTGCCAGAGCACGTGGATCTCGGCGATGCCTGGCTCTTCAATTGGAATTCGGCCTCGTACATCGAGAGCGGATCCCCGTTCGAGCAGGTGCTGATGGGGCCGATCGTGGTTCCGAAGGATGGCGGCGAGGTCGTGCTGCTCGGAACCGCTGGAACAACCGAGGAACGTGTTGAGCACTGGAGACGCGCACGATCCCGCCCCGATTCAGCACAGTGACAGGTTCAGCACAGTGACAGCGCTGAAGCAGCTGACGCTTGCGGATGTCGGGCACACCCGCCTCGCTGGCACGGAAACCGTGGTCACGGCGCGCGCCAGCCTGGGCGCCGCTCGCGTGACCGTCGAGGCCGTCAACCCCGACGGTTCGCTGCAAATTCTTGGCAATGCGGAGCAGCTCGGTTCCCGGGCGCTCCGCGCCGCCGACTCCACCTACGGCTACTCGCGTGATCCGTGGGCGCTGGCCGAGGCTCACGCGAAAGAGCTGCACGACATCGTGATGGAGCGCGCGAGCACGCGCGCCATCACCCGAACGGATGAGCTGCGCGGCGGAGCATTCACGGTCATCGATTCCACGCGCTACGCCGTGCTCGACCGCACCGGTCACGTGGTCGATGGCGTGCCCCACGTGCAACTCGCCGCCTCGCCCGCCTCTGCCCCGATCTCCGTACCGCGCGCCGAGCTCTCGGAGATCGAGCTGGTGAGCTCGCGGGCAGGGTGGCACGGCTTGGAGGTGACCGTGGTCGGAACCAGTGCGGGAATGGCCCACATCACCGCGCCGAAGTCGGCTCCGCTGCGTGACGAGCAGGGGCGCATCCGAGCAGGGATCGTGCACAGCGACAATGAGCGCTGCGGATGGTCTGGTCTCGTGCCGCTGGCCGAGCTTCAGCCGCGCGCAGTGCAGAGCGTGGCGCGTCCCCCCGGCCCGGCCGTGATCAACGGCATGATTGCCCGAGTGGATGGCGTCTATCTGCGCGTCTCGGCATCCGTCGTCGATGGAGCGCGGGAAAACGGTGTCGTCGTCGCGGTGAAGCCCATCGGCGAGCCTGTCACAACCGACTTCGCCCTCTACCCGCTGCGGGCACGCGCCTCGTCGCGGCTGGAGTGGCGCCGCGTCATCCCGGTGACGGCCATTGAAAGCCTCGAGTGGACCGAGACGGTGCTCGACAGCGATGGCGACGTGCCTGTGAGCGGCGTGAACCAGGACGACTGGGTTCTCTACACCGGGCATACCCAGATCGCCCTGGATGCGACCACGCAAGCGGCGCTCCGCTACCGCAGTGTGCAGCGTGAACCACACGCGGCGGTGTTCGATGAGAGAATTTCAGAGGTGGTGCAGGGGTTCGGGCGCGTGCGTTCCCGACCGCTCACCGCGGGTCTGTGAGAGCGGCGGTATGAGCGAGTTACAAGGGGGAACACATGGCTGAGTTGCTTCAGAAAGCATTGCTGCCTGCGCAGAGCGAGGCCATCCTGCTCGGCGGGTGGGATCAGCTCGCGGGCTTCGTCGTGCGGGCAGCGGATGTCGCGTGGGCGCGCACACCCGCCGAACTCATCGAGGCGCACGGCCTGGGCTTCGCCGGGTCCCCGCTCGATGAGTCGAGCGAGCACATCGACGTGCTGCGCTTCCTGCCGTCCCCGACGATGCAGCTGATCACGGCAACGGGCGGCATCGACGCGGCGACACGCGCTCGAACGGGTGGGCCGTTTGTCGACAGGGCGCCGTTCACCGGAACCGGCTTCGTTCACACTCCCGGCCACGTCATCCCATTGTGGTGGCTTGTTCCGGCACGGATCGCGCCCGGCACGGAACTCGTGCGGATCGATCGCTCTGGTTCGGCCGCGGTGCGTGCCCGCTACGTCGATGTCGGAACGGGCTGGATCGGCGACTCCGCGCAGGCTGGCGAGCCGCGGCCGCGCAGAATCTCACGTCACGTCGGCACGCTCGCCAGCCTGGGCGCGCGGCATGTTCCTGCCGATCTGCTGCCGGGATCCGCGGGCATCGCGCTGGCCGAGCCGGATGCCGGCACTCCCGGTGCGGTGCGGCGCAGGGTGGTGACCTCCGCCGAGGTCGACGAGCTGTTCGAAATCGAGATGACGGGCACATGGAACGGCCTGAAGCTGCGCATCATCGATGAATGGATCGACCAGAACGGGGTGGCCACGGTGCGGTGCAGCTCGCTTGAGAAGAACGCCGATCTGGCCGAGGCGCTCGGCCTGGTGAAGGTCGATGCCGCCGTCTACGAGTTCATCGCGCCCAAGTCTGCGCTGGAGAATCTCGGCGCCATGAAACGGGAAGTACCGCTGCATGCCTGATGAGCCGGCCGCTGCCGCTTCCGAAGCGCGTGACTTCAGCGATGCCCGCGGCGCCCAGCTGCTGAGCCTGCTCACCGACCTCGGGGCCCGGTGCCGCTCCACTCCGACGGCCAAGCCGGGATTCCTGCTGTGGATGAGCGATGGTGAGGTGCACGACATGGTCACCGAAGCCGACGGCTACTTCGTTCTGCAGTACGCCACCCGAGGCGCGGCCCCGCAGCCTCTGTTCGCCAGCGAACACCTGGAAGACGTCGCCAAAGCCCTCGTCCTCCGGCTGGGCCCGGATGCGCGCGAGCTGGCCCGAGCGCGCCCTCTGCCGTTGCCCAACAAGGAATCCGAGCTGGCAACGGGCGGTGAACTCATCCGCGATCTCGATGGGCTTCGCTTGAGCTGGACCAGCGGGGGGCGTCTGCATTCAGCCTGGTTGCCCGACAGTCGGTCCGGCCGGATCCGCGCTGTGGAGTACTCGCACATCGCGCAGCTTCCGATCGAGGAGCTCGTACACGCATTTCTGGATGACGTCGCCGTCCGTCCCGGTGGGGCGGACGGCAGACGGTGATGCAGAATCCAGGCCGGAGTCGGGGGAACCCAGTTTGAGCGGCCCGATGGCTGAGCAGGAAGCGCTCGCCGTGGTCGGTCGGCAGCTGTACCGAATCATCCCGGAGGGGGCGCGCGCCGTCGTGTTTCGTGCCGCAGTGCTCTCCGCGGTCATGTCGGCTTCCGCGCTCGCAGAGGCCGAAGACGGATCGACGAGCGCTCTTCGTCTTGGCGGGAAGCTCGACAGCGATGACATCGACGCGCTGCGAAGCCTCATGTATCGGCCCGGCAGTGGCACGTGGTTCAGCCTGGAGCTGACGGTGACCGCACAACAGAGCATGACATCCAGATTCAATTATGACGACGAACCCGACTTCGGTCTCGGCGGTGTGGACCCGATCGCCTACGTGACGGATCAGGACGCGTTCCCTCGCGATGAGGCGCATCAGCCGGAGTGGTTGCAGCAGAAGCTTGCCGAAGGGCGTGCGCGTCTGGCGGCGCGCGACAAGTGAGCACAGCGTCGACGGGTGACGAGGGTGCCGCGGCGCTGGGCGCCGTGCAGCGGGTGGCATCACTGGCAAAGCTGCAGAGCTCTGAGGAGGATGGCCTCCTCATCAGCCTCTGGGACATGGAGATGAGATACACCATCACCGCCAACGACGTTCTCTTCGTCGTGCAGAGCAGCGACAGAGGCACGGCGCCCTGGCTGGAGATGGCAAGCGAGAGCCTGCCCGTCGCCGCCCGTGGCCTGGTGCTCATGCTTGCCTCGCGCGTGCGACGAAACCTGGGGTACCCACCCATCGCGAACGCGCTGGACTCGGCCGCGATGCCGGCGGGTGTCGTACTGGAGCCGGATGTCGACGGCCTCCGGCTGCGTTGGTCTGAGAACGGCGTGCCCCGCTCCGCGTGGTTCCCCGACAGCATCAAGGGCCGCAGGGCCGCGGCGCGATTCGCGCACATCGCCATGCACTCCCTCGACGAACTGGAACGGTCGCTCACGGCGCACGACGGCGCACCGGTGTTCGCATGACGAAGCAGGGCTCAGAGATGTGGCGCATCCGGCCGAGCTGAATGAAGTGACCTCGACCAACGGGAAGGGCGGCGCTTTGCTGGGTGTCGAGCAACGGGGCGGAGGACCGGGCGGGAGCGTCGCGAATCGTGTGCTCCCGGCATCCACTACGCAAAGAATGCTCCATACGGCGGATGTCAAGCTGTGTGGAGTCACTCGGGTCAGATTGGGGCTGCTTCTTTGGGCAGGTTGATACCGCCGTCACTGCGTACGATTGTGAGCCAAGACGACAGAAGAGGGGCCATGAATTCGGCACGACCGGCGACAGTACTGGAACGGGCGATCGCCCGCGCGCAGGCTGGCACGCTCTCCGCCCCCACCGTGCTCTGGACGCTGGCCGCCAGCGAGCTGCTCATCGTCAATCGGGATGCGACAGATGACGGGGCCATGCCTGCGGATCCCGTGTTGCTGCACAGCGACAAAGGAACCTTCCTCGCACTGTTCAGCCACAGCGACCACGCGGCCGCCTATCTGACGGAGCGGCACGCGGCGGTCGCCATGGCCGGCATGCAACTGCTCCGGCGCTTGCCCGACGGCGTCGGCATCGTGATGAATCCAGGCTCGCGACTGGGCTTCGAGGTGCCGGCCGACGGCGTGCAGGCCTTCGTACGTGA